>CAZSRQ010000179.1:0-1622 GCA_964609335.1 uncultured Pseudomonadota bacterium | reverse complement strand
GAGATGATTCATCCCTTTGTAGAGAAAAAATTGAAGGAAAAACTGAAAAAGAGAAAGTAATTTATGATTAAACTCACCGAACGGGTCAAAAGAATAAAGCCATCCCCCACCATTGCGATCGATACCAAAGCAAAGGCAATGAAAGCGGAGGGAATCGATGTCATCGGCTTCGGCGCCGGAGAGCCCGATTTCGACACCCCTGATTTCATCAAGCAGGCAGCGATCGATGCTCTGAAGGCAGGAAAAACAAAATACACGCCGGTCGGCGGAGTGAATGAACTCAAAGACGCGATCCTTTCAAAATTAAAAAGAGAAAACAATCTGTCTTATACACGGGATGAAGTCATTGTTTCTTGTGGTGGAAAACATTCGCTTTACAATATCGCCCAAGTTCTTTTTGAAGCGGGAGACGAAGTCATCATCCCCTCCCCCTATTGGGTCAGCTATCCCGATCAGGTGATTATTAACGATGCGGTTCCGGTCATCATCAAAACGCAGGAAAAAAACGGATTCAAGATTACCGCTGAAGAATTGGAAAAAGCGATTACCCCAAAAACGAAGGCATTTATTTTAAACAGTCCATCGAATCCAACCGGCTCTGCTTATTCGAGAGAAGAGCTTGAAGCTTTGGCCGCAGTTTTGGTGAAAAAAAATGTGATTTGCATCTCCGATGAAATTTACGAAAAAATTATTTACGATGGATTCAAATTCACCTCGATTGCCTCCTTAAATGATTCAATCAAAAATTTAACCATTACCGTGAACGGAGCGAGCAAGGTTTATTCGATGACCGGATGGAGAATGGGATATGCGGTTGGGCCAAAAGAGATCATTCAAGCCATGACAAAACTTCAGGGACAAGTAACGACCAACATCAATAGCATCACCCAATGGGCTTGTGTCGCGGCTCTCAACGGTTCGCAAGATTTTCTGAAAGATTGGGTCGAGCAATTCAAGAATCGGAGAAATTATATTCTGGAAAGATTCGCGGCGATTCCCCAAGTCACCTGCTATAAGCCGGAAGGGGCGTTTTATGTATTTCCCAATATCAGTGCTTATCTGGGCAAGAAGGGGAATGGAAAAGTTTTAAATACCGATGAAGAACTGGCAAATCATCTGCTCGATAATTACAAGGTTGCAGTCGTTGCAGGCTCCGGCTTTGGGGCGCCAGGCTACATCCGGCTTTCCTATGCCACCTCGATGGAAAATATCCAAAAAGGGGTGGACCGAATTGAAAAAGGGTTGAAGGAATTAGAATAAATCCAACAAGGTAGGGGCGATCCCCACGTGGTCGCCCTGCAAACACTTCAAAAAAGGGGATCACGTGGGGATCGCCCCTACATCTCTAAGGAGATAAAAATGTCCAAATCAAACAATGAAACGCTGATTTCCAAACTTAACGAAATCCTTGAACTGGAAATCTCCGGCGTCGTTCGTTACCTTCACTATTCGTTGATGATTACCGGACCGAATCGGATTCCGATCGTCAAGTTTTTCAGGGATCAGGCGACCGAAGGATTTACGCATGCCGCAACCATCGGAGAAAAAATCACGGCGTTTGGAGGACATCCTTCCCTGAAAGTAAGACCTGTCCCCGAAACCAATAAACATGGGGTATTGGA
>CAZSRQ010000178.1:0-1833 GCA_964609335.1 uncultured Pseudomonadota bacterium | reverse complement strand
CCATAATCCGTCACTTTAAAAAAAGTGGAGTAATTTCCTATATTTTTGAACCAAAATATTTTTTAATCATCTTCAAAATTACTCAACTAAAGCTTTCACGGACTCACTTTTTCTCCTTTAGCTTTTAAAGAGCCTGATATTGGCCTCTCCAAGGCGGCTTTCAACAAACCTCTCCCTTCTGTTTGATCTTCTCCCATTTTCTTGTGGATAAAAACTGTGGATGATCTCCTTACGGGAAGTTCAAAGCCGCAATCTTTAACCTCGCCTCCTGATAAATCGGAAACGATGGATTCCCTTCCGTCAGTTTTAAGATGAGCTGTCTCCCATGCTGAATCACCTTCCCAGCAATATTGAATAACCAAAGCCTCAGTCTCTTTAAATGACAGTTAGAAAAATCTTTCGGCAACGCATGAATCTGAAGCGCTCTCACCAGGTTCCAGGCAAGGCACTGGATTCGAAACCACGCCGCATTCGCCCCAAACTCCGCACAGGGTAAGGTCCCTCCCGCCAAGTCATTTTTAATCCGATCATGAATATGCTCAATCGTCCCCCCTCGCTCGTAATGCCAACGAATCAACTTGTCTCCCTGCCAATCCATATTCGTCACGATCATCTCATATCGATCCTTCTCTTCTACTTTCGATTGAAACTCTTTCTTGAACAGCTCCCATTGATGCTCAACTTTACGAGTGATCAAACAGCGTAAGCTTCTCTCCTGCATCTGCTCTCGGGTTCCTGCTGCAGAGCTCCAGGACATCTCCACCCATTCCTTCCCCGTTGGCTTCAGACCTGAGTTCGTCATCTTCATCAGCGGCTTCCATTGATTCTCCGGTAGAGCCTCTATCCATTCAATGACCGATTTCGATTTCTTCCCGGTAATACTAAACTCAATCTTTTTTTTCTTTAGATAAGGAATCAACTCCTCCAGGTTGTAATAGGCGCCGTCGAGTCTCGTCCGGATCTTCTGGATCGTAGAGGGCAAAGCGCTCAGGCATTTTTTGAAAAAGGAGGTTACCTCAAACGCCGCAGGAACATTCCCGTCCCGAAACTCGTCATGCAGAATCAATCCCAACTCTGCGATCATCCCGACGACAGGCGCATAACCGATCCCTCCCTTGTAAGTCCCCAACGCTTCCTCCTTATGAGAAAAAATAATCGTCGCGTCGTTCTCGATCGTTGCGGTGGTGATGCCGCTTTTCTCAATCAATCCTTGAGTCGTCGTCCGGTGAATCTTGGAAAGATTCTTCAAGGCTTTGCTCTCCTCCGGAACCCACGCATCGACCCCTTCCGGTTTCTCTTGCTCCTCATGAAACAACTTCAAAAATCGCTCAACCGTTTTCACCGACGGCAAACCATTCTTCTTCCGGATCAACGCTAAAAAAGCAGGATCTTTTTTCAGGATCTCGATATCACTCATGTGATCTCCTCCCACCACTCCCAGGGAGATCAACACTTCTAAAAGCTCTTCCTCTCCCCATCCTTTCTTCTTCAGCTTTAAATGTTTTCGAATCAGCTTGGGTAAATTCATCCGATGAAACAGTTCGTGAACTAATGGCAGGCCAGCATGGGAGGTCAGTTTTAAATCTTTTTCTTCTTCGAGCTTGAATGGAAAAACGGTTTGGGCTACAGATCTCATGGGAAGGTTCCTTTTCTGGTATAAAACATTTTTCGCAAAATCTTTTTTACACAGATCTTCCATAAACGGAAGCAGGAGCCTTTCCTTTTTCATCTTTATCACCCGTTTGGTGAATGCTTTAAATTTATCAATGAACAGCAAAACCAGATCCAACAATACCAGTAGGCTCTTTAAAAAAAACTAGTGACCGATTATGG
>CAZSRQ010000177.1:0-1846 GCA_964609335.1 uncultured Pseudomonadota bacterium | reverse complement strand
TCCAGTCTTAAACTTAAAAAAATTACAAAAAATCGCGTAAGGCGACTTAATAAAAAAAGTTTGGAGTGATGAGTTGAGCATGTTACCCTAGTCGGGATTTTTCAATCTCTTCATTTCATGAACAATTTCTCAAAAAAGACTCTTTTTTATCTCTCTCTTTTCGTCTTTCTTTTCATTCTCGTTGCCCTGCTTCTCTTCCTTGAAAAACCGAGCGGATCGATTCGCGGAGCGATTCAAACCATCGACGGAAATCCGATCCCCAAAGCGAATATTTCTGTGGATGCTTACCCGGTTGTCAAAAAGGGGAGAAGTGCCATCGATGGAAATTTCCAATTCGATCTCGTTCCGATCGGAAAATATTACATCAGTATTACCGCGAAAGGTTTTGAAGGAGTTTATCTCAGCAATAAAATCATCGAAGAGGGAAAAATTACCGATTTGGGACAAATTCGGCTGAAAGAGAAAGATTCGAATCTTTTTGTCAGTTTGTGGAGCCAGACAAAAACGGCCGATGAAAAAATCAATCTGAGTATTTCAGGCAATAAAGTTCGCGATATCAGACTGACTGCCTACCGCTTTGATCTGGTTGAGTTTTTGAAAAAAGGGGGAAAGTTTGACGATCTTTCAAAAGAAGATCTCGATTTGAAATCAATTCCAAAACTCGAAAAAGTAAAAGAGTGGGAAGAAAAAATTCCCGACGAAGATCTGCTTGAGTTTTCGAAAGTGATTCCGGCCAATCTCGATCACACCGGTCTTTATCTGATTCACTCTTTTGCCTCGAGTCTCGATCGAAAATTCAATTTTTCAGGAAATCTTTTGGTGAACAAAACCGATCTCGGTTTTGTGGTGAAACGGGATGCGTCGACTCTGCTCGTTTATCTCTCCAGTTTTAAAAATCTGAAATCGGTGACCGATGCCGAAGTGCATCTGATCGATGCCAACGGAAAAATGATTACTCCCGCCAGCTATTCCCAAGGGGTTGCGAAGTTTGATCTTCCCAATTCGAAAGATTGGTCAACTCCTGAAATGATCGTGGCAACTGAGCATGGAAATATCGCCTATGTTTTTGCGCCGGATAAAAATGAGATGGAAGGGGAGATTGAAGAAGAGTCTGAAACGACCGGTCAAGCCTCCACCCTCCAATCCCAAAAACCGGAACTTTTTCTTTATACCGAGCGCCCGATTTATCGCCCGGCGCAAACCGTCTATTTTAAAGGGATTGCGAGAAATAAAAACAGCCTTGGAAAATTTGATCTTTCTTCTGCTCCCCAAACGGTTCAGGTCAGCTTGGAAGATTCCAAATCGAATATTCTTTACGAAACTGAATTGAAAACAAATTCTTATGGATCCTTTTGGGGAGAGTTTCAGCTCGATGAAGAGGCGGAAGTCGGCTTCTATAATATCGTTGCGATGATCCATGGAAAAACTTTCAAGAAAGATTTTCAGGTCGATGAATATCGAAAACCCGAATTCAAGGTCGAAATCAGACCGGATAAAACCGCCTATTTCTCGGGAGACAAAATCAATTTTCTGGTTGATGTCCAATATTATTTCGGTGCGCCAGTCGAGGCGGAGGTTGAATATACCGTTTATAAAAGCAAAAGTTATTTTTCTTTTCCTGGGGATGAGCAGTTTTCTTATCTCTTTGATGACGATGCTTCGATCGGTGGTTACGGCGAAGTAGTTTCCGAGGGAAAAGGGAAAACCGACTCGGCCGGACATTTAAAGATAGAAGCAGAAACGATCAGTTCCGAGGAAGATCAGCGTTATACCGTTCGAGTCACCGCAAAAGATATCACCGATCGAATCGTTGAAGCGGAAGAGAGTGCTTCGGTTCGCGCAGGAG
>CAZSRQ010000176.1:0-1862 GCA_964609335.1 uncultured Pseudomonadota bacterium | reverse complement strand
AGCTCCTCCTGCAGCTCTTGCGAGGCGTAATTCGTCGCCCGAATCGACGCGCAGAACACCTTATCCGCCTGATGAAGCTCGTGCAACGATTGTAAAACCGATTGAATGACTGCGATCTCCTCCTTCTTCCACCGCTTTTTGGAGATGTTGTCGGTCCACTCTTTAATTCTCTCTTCGATCTTTTCAGGAGGCGCTTTCGCTTCGATCAGCCCCTTCAGGTCCGCATGCAACGTCGCAAGCTCTTTTCCCAACGAGTTGAGATCCTCTCCCTTCTCTAAACCTAATTCCTTCGCAATCTTCTCCAATCCTCTCTTTAAGTATTGATTCTCCGCCGCAAGCTCCGGATTCAATAAAAGAGCCACTCCCCAAGCCTTCAGCTGCTTTAATTTGTCGGAGTATTGAATCGACTCGGTCAGCTCTAAAGTCACCGACGGAGGAAGATCAGCCACATACTTTTCAATTCCCCTCCCAATCGCAAAATGCTCGGCGCGATAGCCAAAATCTTTTTCTCCCGCAAAAATTCCCAGCTGCATCGGACCGTGCATCAAATCATTAAACCGGGCGTTGAGCGCCGCAAAACCCTCTTCCGTTTGAGGCTGGCGAAGCTCAGTGACCACCCCCCTCAACTGATCAATAAAATGCCGCTGAACATGCGGAAATTTCCAATCAAGCTGTTTTTGGTAATCCTGCCATCTCCCATTGTCCGCAAAAACAAAGAAATCTTCGATCGCCGCTCTTCGAAATCGGCTGACCCGATCCTGTTTCCCCTCCAGACTCTTCAACTCCGCCGCCAGCTGATCCCGCTCTGTGGTAGAAACACCGGAAGCAAGATTAACGATCTTCGACGGATCTTTCCGCCTCGTCTCAGTCCCGCGAAGCTGATCTCGACTCACCTTTAAAATCTGATAAGCGGCATCGCTCGCCTGCTTCAACTCGCTCTCACTAATGAGTGAGGTCGGCTTCCAATCGATGATGAATCCCCACTCGATCTCTTCCTCGATCTTTTTTGACAAACTCAAATTCGAAACTTTTTCTTTCTCCGCCGATTTTGCGATCGCCTTCACCAGTTTCGCCATCGCCTTATCCGTATGAAGCTTTCTCTCTCCCACAATCTCCATCAAGAACTCGATCCCCTCGGCACTTCCGCCACCAACCGCCTCCGCCTTGTTCGTCCCACTCCCCTTCGCCTGTCTCCCCTGCTTCTCTGCTTTCGTCGAAAAATAGGCATTCACAAACTCGGTCGGAGCTTCTTCAATCAGACGATCAGTAAAAGTTCGAACCAGCTTTTCCGCCTCATCTCTTCTCGTCGCCAAATCCGAGGGAATTTCCAGCGTCGTTCCGAAAACCAACCCCTCGAGCTCTTCGAATTCTTTTTTCTCGAAAATCTTGCTAAATGATTGGAAAATTTTATCGTCAAATCCCGCCTGCTCCCTCAAAACCTTTCGGAATCCGTCAAGATTCCCTTCGGGAATTTTCGTGACGTCGAGCCTTCCTTCCCCATCGCGGTAAACCGATGGAACATGCGCTCCCAATAGCTTTAAATACCGATCAACCGTTTTCTCACCGTAAAGAGCTCGATTCACCGAAAGGTGAGCCTCAAGCTTCTCTGCCGGACGAGCATTTTCAGGAACCGTCTTTCGAATCGCCTCAAGAACCTCTTTCGCCTTCGCCAGATTTCCGCTGTTTTGATATTGATGCAAAACCAGGATCAACTCTTCTCGAACCGATCTTCTCTGACCCTCCTCGCGCACCTGCTGCAGGGAGGCATCGAGCGATCCTGAAACCAGATCCGGCTTCCGGACTTGAGCAAGACTTTCTGCCTCTCTTTTCGCCTTTTCAAAATCTTTGTCGATCGCCACCGC
>CAZSRQ010000175.1:0-1915 GCA_964609335.1 uncultured Pseudomonadota bacterium | reverse complement strand
ATGTTAGGAAATTATGATGAATTCAAAAATCATCCAACTCCCGCCAGAAATAGCTGAAAAAATTGCCGCCGGTGAAGTGGTTGAACGTCCATTTTCAGTTGTCAAAGAGTTGATAGAAAATAGTCTCGACGCCCAAGCGACGCGAATTGAGATTTTTATTGAGGAAGGGGGAAAAAAGCTCATCCAGATTCAGGATGATGGGATTGGAATGCTTCCAGAAGAGATCGGCCTCGCTTTACAACGTCATGCCACCTCAAAACTTCGCTCTTTCGAAGATCTCTACTCCCTTTCTACTTTAGGATTTCGTGGGGAAGCGCTTCCATCGATCGCCTCGATTTCCAGATTTTCAATCAAAAGCCGTTCAAAAGAAAGTTCACAAATTTCAGGTTACGGAATTTCTTTGGAGGGCGGAAAAATAGTTTCTGAACAGGAGGTGGGGCATCCGACAGGAACCACTGTCACCGTTGAAAATCTGTTTTTCAACGTTCCGGCGCGACTCAAATTTCTGAAATCGACCAGTACCGAGTGGAGCCATATCGAAGATTATATTACCTCGATGGCACTTGCCTATCCCCAGGTTCAATGGATCGTGCATCATAACAAAAAAGAGAAAATCAGGTTTGTGCAGAAAGAGCTTTCAAAAAGAATGATCGAGGTTTGGGGATCTGATCTCGCCGAAAATTTTTATCCGATCGATTATGAACGGGGTGAAGCGCGCCTGAACGGTTATGTCGGTCATCCCAATCTAAGTCATTCTCCATCGAAATCGGGTTATCTTTTTTTGAATGGTCGACCGGTGAAAGATCGGGTGATGAATCATGCGGTGATGGCGGGATATCGTTCACTTTTGATGAAAGAGCAGTTTCCAACCGTTGTTTTATTTCTGGAGATTCCGCCGGCGATGGTCGATGTGAATGTGCATCCCGCGAAGCGGGAGGTTCGATTTGCGAATCCGAATGTGATTCACCAATTTATTTCGGAGTCGATTCGGGATTTTCTTTCGAGAATGCCTTGGAAAGAGGAGGCGTTGCCCCCTCTTAAGGTAAGAGGGGGTTGGGGGAGTTATGAACGTTGGAATTCTTTACAGACGTCAAAGACAGATCAACGTTTTCATAACCCCTTCCAACCTCGCGCCGCTGGCATAGCCTCTGGCGACGCCTTGCCCCTTACCTTAAGGGGAGAAGGAGAAGAAGAAAAAAATGACGCACGCTTGACGCATCTCAATCAATTTTTGAGGCAATCTCCATCCACTCAAGAAACATTTTTCAAGGCAGGTCGTCTCCCTTTTTCCTCTCTGAGAGTGATTGGTCAACTCAAGCAAACCTATATTCTCTGTGAATCTGACGACCATCTTGTCCTGATCGATCAACATGCGGCCCATGAAAGAATCGGGTTTGAAAAACTTCGAAAAGCTTATCAAGGCAATCTTTTAAAAAGTCAGCAGCTTCTCATTCCGCAACTTCTTGAAGTGAGGGAGTCTGAAAAAGAGATTCTTCAACCTCATTTGCCTTTGTTCGAAAAGCTGGGGCTGGAGATTGAAGAGTTCGGATCGAATACGTTGGTTATCAAATCGACCCCGGCGGTTTTGGGGGAGATGGAGGTTTTTCCGCTCGTTCGAGCCTTGATTGCAGATTTGGAAAAACAGGGTTCTAGCGAACGGATTGAAGAACAGCTCGATGACGTTTTTGCCACGATGGCTTGCCACCACCAGATTCGGGCCGGAGATTCTTTGAGTCATCCTGAAATGGAAGAGCTGATTGCCCAGCTCGATGAAGGGGCTTACAGCTATCATTGTCCTCATGGTCGTCCGGCAATGGTGCAGGTTTCTTATCGGGAGATTGAGAAGTGGTTTAAAAGAATTGTTTAAATAGATCTCTTGCGTAAATCCAAATTGATGGTTCGACTACGCTCACCA
>CAZSRQ010000174.1:0-2060 GCA_964609335.1 uncultured Pseudomonadota bacterium | reverse complement strand
CATCAAAAAAGCGCGAACACTTTTCGAAAAAAATGCGGGAGAATTTCCAAAAGAAAGAAAAGATCAATATTGGTATTGGTATATTTTGGACGAACAGAAAGAGATCGCGAGAGAAATGGATCTGCGGGAAGAAGAGTTGGCAATCACCCGTCATTTCGACCAGTTTTTCGGAGGATTTTCACCGAGCCAGATTTTTTCTCTCATCAAATTGAATCGGTTGGATGAAGCGAAAAAAGCGATCCAGACCGCTTTAAAAGACGAGAACCGCGAGACAAGAGAACGGGGAATGAACGGTTTATGCTGGCTGGAAGGGGAGTTGAAACACCGGGAAGTCCATTACGAAGTCTGCAAAAGAGCCTGCGAAGGTTCAAGCAGCGAAGTTCTCTGCTCGAATGCAGGTGGCGCGGCGATTGCCGATTTTCGTTTTGAGGAGGCGGAAAGACTCTATTTAAAGGCGACCGAACGATTCGTCGACAGTTATCACAGCCCCTGGATGGAACTTTCGATGGTCTATTTGCTCGAAGGAAGAATTTCAGAGACGATCGATGCCTTAAAAAAAGCCCAACGGCAGAGAATGTCTCGGGCCTCCTATACCGATCAACAGGATCAGGGAAGCATGGAGGCCGCAGTCGGTCTCTTGCTGATCGCCTTGGGGGAAGCGGTCGAAGCGGAAAAAATTCTCAGGCAGGTTTATGAATCTCCCGATCGGGCAGGGACGATCAATGCCAGCAACGATGAGCTTCAGCTCGAGGGGGCCTTTCTGTTTTGGACTGCACTTTTCTCAAGAGTTGAATATCAGAAAGAGATTGAATCTTTTGAACCGTGGTACAAAAGAATGATTTCTCCCGTAAAAAGAATTCCGGCTGAACTTCAGCTTTGGGCACTAAAACAACATTTGATCACCCTCTTTTCGAAAGAAGAGAATCTGCAAGATACGATTCGTCCTTATATCATGGGGCTTGATAGTTGGCTGATCGGAGAATTGACCGAAATTATCCCGTTGGGAATCTTGAAGGAGGCGATTCGCCAATCAAGAAAAATAGATATTCGTCCAGAATCTTCCGCCTACTTTGATACGTTACAGTCAGAGATTGAACTTAAAATGGGAAACGAAAAAAAGGCACTCGAACTGGCGAGAAAAGCGGTTGAAAATCTTCCCAAGGCGGAAAAACTTTTACAGGCAAGAGCAGCCGCGATTGCTGGAGAAGCGGCCGAAAGGTTGAAGGATTATCCAACGAGAGAAGAGCTCTGGAATCTGACTTTGGAAAATTTTCCGGCTCTCTTTCGCCTCCTTCGTCTAAAAATTCCGGTCGAAGTAGTGGCTGATCAGAATCCCTTATCGAAAAAGATCGCCGACAAGCTGAAAAAATCCCCAAGATTTAAAGAAGAAAAAAACGGTTTTAAAATCAGGATCAACCAGACGGCAAATCAGGTGGAAATCTGTTTCTACCGGCGTTATCAATCCTTGCATCATTGCACTCACCAGGAAATCACAAAAAATCCGAATCTCATTTCTGAAACTCTAGAGAAGTTTCATCGTCAGCTCATGTCTCCCAACCTCGATCTTTCGCAAACCGATATCCATTCTCTCGGCGGTTCACCGGCTGCAGGAAGAGCTAGAGAAAAAGTGAATGAGATGATTGAGAAAACGAAAAGTGAATCTTTGCCAAACGATGTCATCCAAGTGGAGTAGTCTTAATTGCAGCTTCTGGCGTAGCTTCTCTGCACACAATAACTGTCGGTTTTAATATTATAGGGTTGATCCGGTTGCATGGTGTTTTTCCAGGTCGGTTTTTTTATTTTTTTATGAAAATAGACCGTCTCTTCATTTCCGCGGGGGTTGTAAACATATCGGTTTGGAAAAGGTTGAAACTCTTTTACCGGTTGGTAGAGGTCGTTATAATCGACTCCAAATTGGGCAGGTAAGGGAAGGGGAATCAGGAAAAAAAGAGCAAAAATTATTTTATTCATGATCGATGTTTATCACTCTTTCATCGGTGTAAAAACTAGGTTCTGTTGACAATTAATATTGGATGAGATGAGAAGGGGGGATGAAAAGC
>CAZSRQ010000173.1:0-2228 GCA_964609335.1 uncultured Pseudomonadota bacterium | reverse complement strand
AAAGAATCTTCCGTGTCTGCCTGAAAAGACTTTCTACCAGTAGAAGCAACAAAAGCGATCACCGGTTCTTTAAAACGTTCAATGGTTGAATCCCATTGATCCCAGAATCTGTTGAGTCCTGTGTCAGCCACTTTTACTTCAGTTGAACTTTTGGGGGGGGGGTCATAATGCTACTCCTATAAAATATCGGTTATTTTCATACTTATTTGCGGACATTCTTTATAAGTTAGCAAAGTATATGCCACAAAACCTAAACAAAGTACTATACACATTGCGTCAGCTATTATAGTTGACCTAAATTAACCGACTGAAACTACTCCTCTTTTTCCAGATGTTATTTTTATGATTGTTTTTTAAAGACCCAATTCAAGCTTCATGATGAAAGTGGCAACAGTTGGGCATTTAAAAAGAGGATAAACAACCTCAAGAGTCTGATAAAAATGAGGGGTATTGTCATCAATGTTTTTGAAAAGTTAAGACAGTTTCAAAGTAGTGTTCAATATCAAAAGAACCATTTTTGGAAAAAATCGTGGCCATCATAAATTGTCAAATCATCAAAAACTCCGAAACGAAAGCCTATTGCTTAAAAGCAGAAAGTGAAGATCGTTTGGCAACAATCTCCCAAACCCCTATCACTCAATTAAACTTTTCTGGAAATAAACCTGAACGAACTCCGATCAATGACAGCAATGATCTTTTCACACTTCAGCTTGAGCATGATCGGTATGAACGAGCATACGAAGCTGAACTCACAAGAGGGAAAAATTATTTGGCTTCTCTTGGAAGCAAATCAGATCCTTCTCTAACTCCTTCGACTTTGGTGGATGATTTTCAGAGTCTTTCTCATCTCCCCTGGGGAGTTTTCCCAACATTTTTTGAAGATGGAACACGAGCCACCGACGATGACCGACTGTTAAAATGGTCGCTCAATCGAATTCATCGTTTTCAAAAAGAACTTGAAAAAAAAGGAATGAAAGCAGGAACCACCGAGTATGATCTCGAAATGTTAAAAAAACTGCTCCAGTTCTGTTCATCACGAAATGGATGGGGATTGAGATTTTCAAAGACCGACCATTTGCCGAGAACTCCCCTCGGTTCTTTCCGGCATAAAAAAGTCGACTGTTTTAACTTTGAAAATCCGTTTTTGACCTTATCCAAACTTGCCGGGCTGAATGCTTTTCCGATTGAACTGTTTCGAAATACGGATGGAAAATGGATCACCCATGTGGAAGTGGCCATTCGGCTTGGCCAGCCTGCTTCTACGGAAGTTGTATCGGTTGATTTTCAGAACGGAAAAATAGTTTCGAGAAGCGGAAAAAAACAGGAAGACTGGAGTGAGATTACACCGCTTGAATTGCTCTCACTCGCTTATGTCAATTGGGCTGCGGATTCGGTTTCTCATTACTCTACAAGGCAGCAGGCAATACCCCGAGGGGTTTTAAGAAAACAAACCGAAAAACTTGAGCAAGCACTTCTCTATTCTCGGCATTATCTTGTCCTGGCAAATTACGCAGCCTGTCTGTTTAATCTGGGGGATGAACAAAGCCTGAGAAGAGGAAAAGCGGTTTTTGCAGAAGCGTTCAAGGCAAATCCACTCTATTTTCAGGAGTCGGAAATCGGAAACAGTATTTATGCAAACTATCAAAGGGTTCAGGAAGGAAAAATTCTCCTCTCTGCAAATCTTGCACAAAGGTAAAAACTGATGAGCAGCAAAGAAATCAAGGAAGGAAATCTTGCCCCGGATTTTATCCTGGAAGATGTCAAAGGAAACACATTCAAGCTTTCACAATTCAAAAATAAAAAAAATGTTATTCTCTATTTCTACCCCAAAGACCTAACCCCCGGCTGCACCCAAGAAGCCTGCGACTTTTCAGCCAATCTGAAACAGTTTGAAAAACTTGATGCAATCATTTTGGGAATCAGCTTTGATGATTCAGAAAGACACCAGAAATTCATCGACAAATACAAATTGGAACATATTCTACTTTCGGATACCGAAAAAAAAGTTGCAAACAGTTACGGCGTTTACCAGGAAAAAAGTCTGTATGGAAAAAAGTTCATGGGGATTGTACGATCAACCTTTATCATCGGAAAAGATCGAAAGATCAAAAAAATATTTCCGAAAGTGAAAGTCAACGGGCACTCGAAAGAAGTATTGGAAACATTAAAATCTTTGTAACTACTCAGGTCCCTCAATAAATTTTATACAAATGGGACATGGTGAGCCT
>CAZSRQ010000172.1:0-2238 GCA_964609335.1 uncultured Pseudomonadota bacterium | reverse complement strand
AAATAATTTTTCATCAAAACCGACCGTCACTTTTTTTCCATCGGTGAGGATCGGACGTTTAATCAGTCTCCTCTCCGCTGCAAGCATTTTGAGAATCTGGTCTTCTGAAAGATTTTTCACTTTTTCTTTCATATTCAACTCCCGATATTGAATGCCGCTTCTATTCAAAAGATGCTTCAACAAAAAATCTCCTTTTTGAAGAAAGCTTTTCAAATCGGAAAAACCGGGAGGATGAAGTGTAATATCGATCTCCTCGAATTTCTTGTTTTTTGATTCGAGCCACTTCTTGGCTCGACGACAGGTATCACATTTGGAATAATGGTAAAATTTCAGCATAAAAACTTCTTACTTATTTGATGATCGGTATACGAACCAAAAAATAACATGAGCTGTCATTCCTGCGTAGGCAGGAATCCCCCTTATCCAACCTGTTTAATCGGTGAACCCAAAAAAACATCCAGGGACAACATTTTAAAACAATTATTTTTTATGATTGTTATTGCTGAACCAATGAATCACTTCCTTATAACCCCCTAAAACTTCGGGCGATCTGTTCAAATTGGGGTTTGTATTTGTCAAAACTGGTCGACAATCCGGTTCCGGTAATCACATACCCTCGCGTACCTCTCACCAGATAATACTGTAACGCTTTTGCGTCGAGAGAACTTGTATGATGAGTAAAAATAATCCAGATCGCTTTTTTTCCTTCGAGGGTTATCTCACCCCGCTCCAACTCCTTAAAACCTTCAAGCTCCGCCAGAGGCCCATAATTTACCTGAAAATATTTTTGGGCATCGTATCCATCGAGATTTGCCTGGCTTGCCACGACATTGACATTTTCAAAAAAAGTATCACTCTCGTTTTCTTTCGGGCTGAACCCCATGACTGCAGCCCCTTTCACATTTTCTTTGATGTTCCAGGTTTTTGGAAAAGTAATCGAAAACCGTTTTTCTTTATCGACAAATTGACTCCCTACCACTGAGCTCTCATTGGCTTTTTCAGCGGCCAGCAAAGAATAGGAGAAAAAAACTAATACAAACAAAAACCCGATCGATCTCAATTTCATCCCTCTCCTCTCTTTCTATTCTATATTGATAATCATTCTGTCTTAAAACTTTGGGCAATCGGATCGAATTGAGGTTTATACTTCGCAAAACTATCTGCCAAAGCCGTTCCGGTAATCACATAAGCTCTTTTTCCTTTGACGACATAATATTGGATCATTTTTGCCGAAACATTGCTCGACTTATGCGAAGCAATCAACCAAACGGCTTCTTTTCCATCGATCGTCATTTTCCCTTTTTGCTCTTCTTTGAATTCAGGGACTTTTCTCAAATTGACAATGCCGGCCTGATAATATTCTTCCGAGGTCAGATCTTTTGGCAAATCTTCGATGACAATATTCACGTTTTCCCGAAAATTGTCGCTGTCACTTTCACGTGGGCTGAGAGAGGCAACGACTGCTCCGGCAATCCCCTCTTTGGTTTCCCAGTTTTTTGGAAAGGTGATTGAAAAACCTTTTTCTTTATTTGTATATTTTCCAGAAGCAACCGCGGTGGCAGAGTCTGCTGCACGAATAGGTTGGGAAGAAAGGA
The DNA here is from genome assembly GCA_964609335.1 of uncultured Pseudomonadota bacterium. Lineage (GTDB taxonomy): Bacteria > UBA10199 > UBA10199 > JADFYH01 > JADFYH01 > CAZSRQ01. The sequence goes on along the minus strand of CAZSRQ010000172.1, from coordinate 643 downwards.
AAACCGATCCTGAAAAAAGGACAACCGCTGCAAAAACAACCGCCCGAAATGATTGGTTAAACGTCATACTTTTTATCTCCTTATTTTTAAAAACAGATGAATAAAATTTGAAAACCAAAAAAGGCAGTTTAATCAATTTCAATGGAACTAGGGAGAAAAATCTGGTTCACAACCGAATTATTTTTTTGACTGAATCTGAAGATAGCTTCGAATCAAAAACCATCCGATGACTGCATTCGCGGGTGGAGCAATGAACAGACCCAAATCCCCAAACCAGGTCATTCTTTCGGCGACCCCCAAATAAATCCAGTCGGAAAACAGCTCAGTCAACCGAACCCCGGCAATCAGCACCAGCCAATACGGTTGTTTCTGCCAACGAAACAGCGCAATCAACTGAAGAAGCGTAAAAGCGACCCAAACCCCACCGGTTCTTCGGAGAAGGCCGGCTGGATCGATATAAGGGAGTCCATGAAAAATCTTGAACCAGAGATTCGGGAAGAAAAAGCAGAAGCTGAAAAGAATAATATCTAAAACAACCAAACCGATCAGAATACGATTGATTTTTGTTTTGAGGGATTCATCCATAAGAATAGATCTCTTGCGTAAATCATCCAAAATGACCCTTCGACAAGCTCAGGGTGTC
>CAZSRQ010000171.1:0-2367 GCA_964609335.1 uncultured Pseudomonadota bacterium | reverse complement strand
AAGAACAGAATTTTTGGCGACCCCCAAAAAACCGTTCCCGCTAGTGGTGATCAGCCGCGATTACAACGGCAAGCCGGTTGAAAAAGAGTATCAGATTCAACTCGAACGGGAAAAATGGGATCCGATTGCGCATGAACAGACTTACGAAAAAACGAAAACAGTGAAGGGAAATACCGACTCCAAAGGGGAAGGAAAAACAGAAATCGTTTTTGATCGGGGAGGATATTACCGGTTGGCGATTTCTGGAAAAGATTCAAATCATCGAAAGGTTCTTTTTTACGATTATCTTTGGGTGAGTGGCAATGCTGCTGATTCAGAGGATTTCGGTCTGCAAAAAAATCTGGAGATTATTACCGACAAGAAAAAATATGAGGCGAATGAAAAAGTGAAGGTTTTTATTGTCGGTCCGGTGAAGAATGGAACGGTTCTTCTAACGATTGAAGGCTCTAAAATCCACAACTATCAACTGATTCAGCTCGATGGGTTTTCAAAAGAGATTGAACTTTCCCTCAAAAAAGAGTGGATTCCGAATGTTTTTATCTCTGCTTCTGCGATCGGTTTGAAAGAATATTATGAAGGTTTTTCAGAGATCCAGATTTCTCCGAAAGAGAATTTTTTGAATGTTGAAATTCAGCCGAGTGGAGAAAAATTTCATCCGGCCGATATGATTCATTACAAACTTTTCACCAAGAATCATCTCGGAAATCCTGTGTCTGCCGAAGTTTCCTTGGGAGTAGTCGACGAAAGTATTTATGCACTTCGAAAAGACAGTACAGATATCAAGGATTTTTTCTGGGGACCGAAACCGAATCAGGTAAGATCGACCTTCTCTTTTTCCGGATATTATACGGGCGGCGTTTCAAAAGAAGATCAGAATCTGCTCCGAAGAAATTTCAAGGATACAGCGTTTTGGAATCCTTCCATCCTCACCAATGAACAGGGGGAAGCGGATATCTCCTTTAAACTTCCGGATAATTTGACCACCTGGCGTGCAACGGTTGTCGGAGAAACTTTAACTACCGAGGTAGGTCAGCAGCTGAACAAAATCCTATCCTCCAAAGAAATCATTGCTCGGATTGCTGCTCCCCGATTTTTCAGGGAAAGAGATCGAGTCATTTTAAAAGCGTTGATTCATAACTATACGGATCAAGATCAGACGTTAAATGTCGATCTCTCGGTTCAGGGAATCGAGTTCTCTCAAAGCTCGGCGGGGGAGACGAGAAAGATTACAATTCCTCCCCAAAAAGTTTCTTCTTTTGATTTTGAGATTATTGCCAAGCAGTCGGGAAAAGCAAAAATACAACTTTTGGCGAAAAATGAAAAAATTTCAGATGGAGTCGAGTTGACGATTTCAGTTCTGCCTCACGGAATTGAAGAACATCAATATTCCCAAGGAGAAATGATTGCTGGAGCTGCAGAAAATCCTTCCTCTGCTCAAGTTTCTCTACCAGTTCCCGCGCAGATCCATCCAAACTCGACAAAGCTTAAAGTCACCTTAGATACCACGTTCATTGCTCAATTCTTAGGTTCTCTTTCTTATCTTGTCGATTATCCTTACGGCTGTGTTGAGCAGACGATGAGCCGTTTTCTCCCTGCCTTGAGGGTTTCAAAGCTTTATGCATCGCTTCATCTGACCGATCCGATGGTCGAAAAAAAGCTGCCAAAAGTGATTGAAAAATCGATCAAGCGTCTGGTGAAAATGCAGCATGCCGATGGAGGATGGGGTTGGTGGAAAAATGACTCTACTTCTCCCTTCATGACCGCTTATGCGCTTTATGGGCTTTATCAGGCGAAAGAAAATGGCGAAAAAATAGATCCAGCTGTTTTAGAGAATGGAAAGAAATCGCTTCAGGAGCAGATGAAGAAAGGATTTGTCTTTGCTTCGTCCTGGGAGAAAAAAGATCTGCCGTTTATCCAATATGTAGCGTCTCTTTTACATTTAAAGGGAGCAATGATTTCTTCTAATAATCCTTCGGAGACTATTTTACAGCAGGCGTTCCAAATTTTAACTTTAGTTGCGGATAAAAAACAGGCGATGGCCAATCCTATCCTCTTGAGCCTTGAAAAAAGAGCGGTCTGCGAGCAGTCGCTTTGTCACTTTCAGGAAGATCCCAGGGCCGGGCGGTATTCCGATTCTGTCGAGGTGACCGCTTGGGCTTTGCAGGCGCTACTTGCAGGAGGATCTGAAAATAAATCCCTGGAAGAGTCGGTGGTAAAATGGCTTTTCTCGAAGCGTCAGGGAGGAATGTGGCAACAGACGCGAGCCACAGCGGCGGTTCTTTATTCCCTGGTTGAATACTCCAAAGCCGCTACACCGGTGGTTGTGGGAGTGAATGGAAGATTATTATTGAATTTTAATGAGTTGGA
>CAZSRQ010000170.1:0-2454 GCA_964609335.1 uncultured Pseudomonadota bacterium | reverse complement strand
TTCAGGTCGCGCCACCACCTTGAATCGAAATGAAGGAATGACAAAAATAATGACAGATCCAGAGTCCAGCCAAGTTTTAGGAGTCGGTATTGTCGGAACCAATGCCGGAGATCTGATTTCTGAAGCCGCTTTGGCAATTGAAATGGGAGCAGTCGCTTCTGATATTGCGATGACGATTCATCCCCATCCTACTCTTTCAGAAACGTTGATGGAAGCGGCTGAGGGGGTTGAAGGATCAGGATTACATCTCTACCGTTCACGAAGCTAACCAAGCCGTGCAGATCGGTTGAGTAAATCAAAAAATTGATCTCCCAAATAAAGAACTACAGAACCCCAGGCAAGCACTCCTCCCCCGACAATCAGCATTCTGTCAACATTGCGGGGCGATAAATCGAATGAAAATTTAAAGAGAGGAAAAGGTTTTCCAGAAAATTTTGCCAACCCGCCAATGCTTTTCATCCCGCTACAAAAACCGGTGGCCCCCACCAACACATTCAGCAAGTAAAGCGCATTTCGATGGTTTGAGAGAAAATGATTCACCGAATCAAGAAGTGGCTCACTTTCTACCGAACTCTCACGTTTTGCAAAAAGGTGACTAAACTCTAAAGGATAACCTTCGGGCGGATAAAAACCGTTAATCATAAAAATCCTGACTAAAATAATAACGAACGATAATGACCTGAAACAATAGATCTCTTGCGTAAATCATCCAAAGTGACCCTTCGACCCGCTTCGCGGAAGCTTCAGCGAGGCGAGCAAGCTCAGGGTGTCCCAATTGGGTATAAGTGGGACATGGTGAGCGTAGTCGAACCATCAATTTGCATTTACGCAAGAGATCTAATCATTTGTTCACGATTGCCATACCAAAATTAAATATCAACCGAGTTTGAACAAATCGGTCTGCTTTTTTCAGACTCCAATTGAATCGTAAACCTTGTATGAACAATCGATCTTCCCTGATTTCTGATCAGTATTTTTACTCCATCTACCGTTGTTTCTCCGTCTTGTTTCTGAAGAGATTTTGCTAAAACTTCTGGCGAGCAGTAAATGATTAAAGACCTGTTGAGTGCCGCAAGATACATTGCAGAAGCAGGCCCCACCTGGGTTAATTCTGGAATTATTGCTTTATCATTTTTGGGATATTTCCAATGAGTAAATTCTTGAGCCAATTTTTGTCGATATGGGCCACTCAACCGCGATAAATATGCTGCGCCAACTTCATTGGCTGTCAAACTCCTTCCGGACGCTGTTTCCACCATAAAAAAATCAGGTATTTTATCCTGATTAATATCGATAAAGGTATATCGTTTCTGATCATCATCGTCAAAAACGGTTCTTACCCAGCCGTTCTTCATGAAATCAATATGTTTCAATTCCATTCTTCACCCCCTCAAAAGGTTGAACGCCTCCTTAAAATCAGAAGTCGGTTTTTGACAACTCTGTTTTTCACAAATATAAAAAGCTGTTTTTTGATCGATCAAATCTTTTCCATTTAAAAGTAGTGGAAATGAAGATGGAACAACCCCTTTTGCCAAAACCTTGTTCGGATAAAAGTTCTGATAAATCTCTTTCAAAAACTGACTCGCGACAGGATCTACCATCGTTTCAATAATCGCAATCTCTTTCGAACAATTCTGAAAATCATACGCAATCAGCATCTGTGAAAACGCCTGCGGATATTCTCCAATTAATTTGGAAAAAAATCTGAAAACATCTTGGGCTTTTTGGTTGAACTCTTCTTCAAAATTCAGATGATAAAGGCGGAGAAGATTCAAGGCACTGACTGCATTCCCATTCGGTAAAGCACCATCCGTCCCTTCTTTGCTGCGAATGAGAAGAGTGGAATCATTTCCATCGGTGAAAAAATAGGCTCCATCGCTTTTATCCCAGAAAAGATCATTTTGAATTTTTTGAAGTTCGAGTCCCCATTTTAAAATATTTGGATCAAAATTAGATTCATATAAATCAATCAATCCTTGAATCAGAAAAGCATAATCGTCGAGATAGGCAGAAAATCTCCCTTCACCATCCCGATATCTTGCCTGTAGGGGCGCGCGATCGTGCGTCGCTAAAAACAAATGATTCTTGATAAACTCCGCGGACTTTTCTGCCGCTTTCAAATATCGTTCATCTCCCAAAACCTGATAACCCAGCGCCATCGCGGAAATCATCAATCCGTTCCAGGAGGTGAGAATCTTGTCATCTTTGTGCGGATGAATTCTTTTTTCCCGCAGATCAAAAAGTTTTTGATGGGCAGAAACGAGAAGTGGATTTTGTTTGATCGACCAATCATAACCCGATTGAAGAGAAAGAATATTTTCTCCTTCAAAATTTCCGGAAGAGGTTACTCCATAAACCTTACAGAACAATTGAAATTCTTCGGAGGATAAAACGGTTTTTAATTCTTCTTCTTTCCAGACATAAAACTTCCCCTCCACCCCTTCGCTATCGGCA
>CAZSRQ010000169.1:0-2562 GCA_964609335.1 uncultured Pseudomonadota bacterium | reverse complement strand
GCTCAAACGCAATTTTTTTCTTATGGGGCCTAAAATAGTATGCGGTGGCTGTAAGAATCAAGACAAGTCCGACAAGCCCGACAAGTCTGACCGGCCTGAAGCTTTTCTTCTTTCTTTCAGAAAGAGGAGATTCTAAAAACTGTTCAGGTAAAGAGCCGGTAATTTCATCAGGTGAACGCTCTTTTTTCGATTCAATCATCCGGGTTTGTCTCGATTGAGTCAAGTTGGGCAATTTTTTTTCAGAAAAATTTTCACGGAAACTTTTCAACCGTTCCGATAAATTTTCAGAATTATATTGAAACGGATAATTTTTTCGAACCTCTTCGAGATCTTTCAGAAACTCTTGTCCATTGGGATAACGTTTTTTCTGGTTTTGGTGAAGTGCACGAATGAAAAGCGGTTTTAACGGTTCATCGATCTCGGCATTCCTGAAAAACTCTTCCGAATTGAAACGTCTCACTTTCTCCAAAACCTCCAGATCCCCTTTGCCGGAGAAAAGCCGTTTTGCCGTCAAAAGTTCGTAGAAAATAATCGCCACGGCAAAGAGATCGGTCTGCTCATTCACAATCCCACCCGATGCCTGTTCGGGAGACATATAGGAAAACTTCCCCTTCAAAATTCCGGTGGCGGTTTCGTAAGACCTGGAAGTGGCATGCGCGATCCCGAAATCGGCGATCTTGATTGATCCCTCTTTGGAAATCAGGATATTTTGCGGTGAAATATCGCGGTGAACAATGTTGAGATTTTTTCCGGCTTCATCTTTTTGTTTGTGGATGTAATCGAGCCCACGCAACATCTCGCTGATGATAAAAATCGCCTCTTCAATTTTTACCGCCTCGTTTTTGCTCTTCAGATATTCGGTGAAATGTTTGAGATCGATCCCCTCCACGAACTCCATTGCGATGTAGTAGGTTTCCCCCTCTTTGCCGAGCTCATGCACCTGAACCACTTTTTCATGATTCAGCCGAACCATGATCTTCGCTTCATCGATCAGCATCGTGATGAAATGCTGATTTGCCGACCAGTGCGGAAGAATCCGCTTGATGGCGACGGTTTTTTCAAACCCTTCAATTCCAAGCAGTTTCGCCTTGAAAATTTCGGCGCATCCACCGGCAGCGAGGCGTTCGGTCAACAGGTAGCGTCCAAAGGGGATCGGGTTCATGGCGATAGGGAAATCTACTAATGCGCAGAAGTTGTCAATATCGATTTGTTTTCGGGATTGGGTTGTCGTCAATGTATAGATATAGTAACCACAAAACAAAATGTTCGATTTGCTTTGTCATCCCCGAGTGTTTTTGTCGGGGATCCCCCTACTCAATAATTCGATCAGGGGGATTCCTGCCAAAAAACTTTCAGGAATGACAACTTTAAAAAACTGACATTTTGTTTTGTGGTTGCTATATCATTCGTAGGGGAAAATCATACCGGTTTGAAAATCGCGAGAAAAACAATCGCAATCAAAAGAAAACTGGGAATTTCATTGATCAATCGGCACGCTTTTTCAGAAAGAAAATAATTATTTTTTGAAAATCGTTTGTGAACCATCCCAGAAAAAATTTGATATCCCATCAAAACAACTACCAGAGCCAATTTGATATGAATCCATTTTTGTTGAAGAATTTCGGGATGCAATACCAACATCCCGACCCCAAATCCAATCGTGAGCAACATCGAAGGGTGCATAATGATATACAGCAGCTTCTTTTCCATCAAACTGTACGCCTTTGCCATTTCCGCATTTTCCTTAAATTTCACATGATAAACAAACAGCCTGAAAATATAGAACAGCCCGGCAAACCAGGTGACCATGAAAATGAGATGAAATGCTTTGAGATAAGAGTAGAGCATAAAAGAGATATTTCCTTTCCGATCAATTTTTCTATTGATTGAAATTAATGTAGGGGCGAAGCATTTGCTCTCGAAATCAAACGAAGGTGTGATTGCAGTGGCAAATGCTTCGCCCCTACTGGCAACCAATTTATTTATTCCCAATTTTTATCGAATAAATACAAAAATTGATTAAATGGATTCTCCCCATTTTGCAAATTAAAACAATTCCTTCTTGACAAAAAACCGGAAAATTCGCTACAGCAGCATCCGCCTTCCAATTGAATAGGATTTTTCAAGTTCACAGGAGTTCCGTTCGCGGTTCACTTTCCTGTCTTTTCGAGCATGAGGTTTGTTCTTATTTCAAAAACGAAATGAGACGCTTGAGCCTTTTTGTCTGAAAAAAATTGAAGGATCCAGTTCATGAAAAAAATCTTAGCTTTATCTGCCATTTTCCTTTGCATTTATTCGAATCTTTTTGCCTCCCAATTATCGGTTGAGCCCAAAGAAACGAAGGTTTCCGGAGAGGCGGTGGGTGAAGAGCCCGATCCCAACTCTTTCAAACTCCGCTCCATCATCTTTGAATCGAGCCCCACAAAAATCCAAATAAAAATTGAAGGGACTGGTAATTTTGCCAAGGTTCGCGAAGAGAAATTTTTCACCCCGGGACGGCTGCTGCGGGAAATTCCCCAGATAGAGAACGGCATCAACCTGAGTATCAGCGAATTGACTGAT
>CAZSRQ010000168.1:0-2633 GCA_964609335.1 uncultured Pseudomonadota bacterium | reverse complement strand
GGGATTCCCCTGCCTGCCGGCAAGGCACGGCGCCCAAAAACCTGCGGGAATGACAACAGAGTTTAAAAGGTGAATATTCCATGGCCAATAAACAGAAAAAAAACAAAGAGTCTAATCTTCATCTGATAAAACCTTTATGGGAATCTGAAAATTCCTCCAATGAAAATCCAACCCAATTCAAAATAGAGCTTGAAGAACGAATCAATCGAATCGAAAAAGAATTGAAAAAATCGATCGGTCAATTGGAGAAAAAACTTCATCAAACACTCAAGAAAAATGGGGTGAATAAAAACCAAGAAGATAAAATAAAACTTGAACTTAATCGACTTAACTCATTGATTCAAAATAAAATTCATTCCGTCACTTTGCCGATAAAAAAATCTGAAAAAGAATTAGTTTCTAATCCTCCTAAAGCCAGTTATTCAAAAATTGCTCAACATTATTTTAACCGCATTTTCTCTCTTAAAACTTATAAGCGTTTCCTTTTTGGTCTCACCCGAATTGATCGAGAGGAGTTTGATGAATTTGGAAGAGATCCTGCTTTTGAAAAAAAGGTGAAACCGCTTTTCGATTTTCTTTATCATCGATATTGGAGAGTTTCAGTCGACGGATTGGAAAATATTCCGAATCATGGAAGAGGTTTAATCGTTGCGAATCACTCCGGAACACTTCCGTTCGATGGTTCAATGATCCGCTTGGCGGTGACCAATGATCATCCTTCGAAAAGAGATGTGAGGTTTTTAGTTGAAGATTTTGTCTATTATCTCCCGTTTGTTGGAAGTTTTATGTACAAAATCGGCGGAGTTCGTGCCTCGCCTGATAATGCCGAGCGACTTCTCAACAAAAACCATCTTGTCACCGTTTTCCCCGAAGGTGAAAAGGGAATCGGAAAACCGTATAAACAACGATATCATCTTCAACGCTTTGGTCGCGGAGGATTTATCAAACTGGCTCTTCGAACCAGAGCTCCCATTATCCCTTGCGCGGTGATTGGTGCCGAAGAGACTCATCCGCTTCTCTACAAAACCAGCCTGCTCGCCAAACCTTTTGGAATTCCGTATGTTCCGATTACCGCCACGATTCCATGGCTCGGCCCCTTGGGAATTTTTGGGCTTCCTGCGAAATGGCATGTCTATTTTGGAAAACCGATTTTGCTCGATGATTATGGCGAAGAGGCGATCCAAGACGAGTTGCTGATTCATCGATTGAGTGAACAGGTTCGGCAAACGATTCAGGAGATGGTGATGGAAGGATTGAAAAAACGAAGATCGATTTGGTGGGGATAAATTGAAATCAACTCTCCTGTTTTTTATTTTGACATCGAGTATTTTCAAAGTTAGACTTTGAAAATGACCGGTCGACCTCGAGATTGTCTTTCTTCTCTTCAATATCTTCTTAAAAATTTCCCGGCGGTGGCCGTTCTAGGGTCACGTCAATCTGGTAAAACGACGCTTTTAAAACAACTTCTTCCCAAAGCCCCTTTTTTTGACCTTGAGAAACAGAGCGATTACGATCGTATCGCCAAAGATCCCGAATTTTTTCTTTCACAATATTCGAATCAGACAATCATTTTGGATGAAGCGCAACATCTCCCTTCTTTATTCGACGCTTTGAGAGTTGCAATCGATAAATATCGGCAAAAGAACGGCCGTTTTTTAATCAGTGGATCAAGCTCTCCAGAACTGTTGAAAAATATTTCTGAAAGCCTTGCCGGACGAATTGCCACTTTTGAGCTTTCGGGTTTTTCCCTTTCAGAGGCCTGGAAAAAACCTCGTTCACTTTTTTATGAAGTAATTCTCGAAAAAAAATATGGCGAACTGAAAAATCTTCCATCGAAATGGAGTAATTCGCAACTATTCGACTCATGCTTTTATGGGGGTTATCCGCAGCCATTTTTAAAAAGAAGAGATAAGAAATTTTATTCACTCTGGATGGAAAATTACTATAAAAATTATGTTGAGCGGGACATCCGTTCTCTTTTTCCAGGACTTAATTTTCACACCTTCAGAAACTTTATTAAAATGCTCGGTTTTTCTTCCGGAGAAATTATTAATTTTTCAGACTTTTCCCGTTCTCTCGATATCTCACAACCAACTGTAAAATCTTATTTTCAGATTTGTCATGGTACTTTTCTCTGGAGAAATCTCTCCTCATACCAGCAGAATGTAAAAAAAAGGGTCATCAAAATGCCGAAGGGGGAGATGCGTGATAGTGGACTTTTAAATTTTATTTTGGGAATCAAAAACAGAGAAGAATTATTGGCCAATCGATTTGCCGGAAAAATTTGGGAATCCTTTATCATCGAGGAGCTTCTCAAGGGGTTTTCTTCTGAGCTTATTTCCGTTGAACCGTTTTATTATCGGACCCAGCATGGAGCTGAAATTGATCTGGTTTTGCAGGGCCCTTTTGGAATTCTCCCAATTGAAATCAAATTGGGAAAAACAATCAACAAACATAAAATAAATTCTCTTGAAAATTTTATTCAAGAACATCGTCTGGAAATTGGCATCCTCATTCACAATGGCTCCAAGGTAGAGTGGTTGACCCCAAAAATAATTCAAATCCCAGCAGCCATTATTTAACTCACGTTACGCGATTTTTTGTAATTTTTTTGTACTCAGCTCGTCCAAAAT
>CAZSRQ010000167.1:0-2735 GCA_964609335.1 uncultured Pseudomonadota bacterium | reverse complement strand
GGGACATGGTGAGCGTAGTCGAACCATCAATTTGGATTTACGCAAGAGATCTAATAAAAAACAGTTTTTTGTTGTGAATCAGGGAATCTGTTTTTCGGGATAAGAATTGACACGTTCGATGGTTCTGACTGTTTTGTCTCTTGCTTCCCTGTTTTGATGTCGGTAATTTTTTTCCCTCTCTCTTTCCCGTTCTCTTTCTTGATCCCTATTTTCGGATCCCCGATGCTGATGACTCGACTCTTCTTGTCGGTAGTCGGTATAATCGATCCCTGCAACGGCAAGTCGGGTGGCAGAGAGAAAAACAAGACCGAATACAGTGATTAAAATTTTTTTCATCCTCCGTTCCTTTCTGTTTTATTTTCCAAACTTCAATTCTCAGACTTCAATTCAGCGGTCACGAGTTGCACTTTTTACCGGTACTTTTGCGGTCATTTTTCTTGTGATGCTTATGGTGCAAAGTCTTATTGCAGTTTGTGCTTGGAGTTGCTGTCGGAGAGATTTCGTTTCTTTTGACACCGCTTTTATGCTGCAACGGAGCTTGCGGTGACTCCTGTTTTTCAAAATCTTCCCGGTATTGAATATAATCGATTCCGGCAAAACCGGGGGTGCTACCCGCGAGAAACAGAAAAACTGGGAGTGCTAAAAATAACTTCTTCATAACTTCCTCCTTTTTATTTTTATGATCTATCTTTCATATTGTATCTGCTCAAACAGAGATAAATCAAGCTTCTGAGGGGAATTAAAAAAGTTTTAAAACTAAAAGCTGTTAAAAGCTGATGGGAGAAATAAGAGATTTTGAAATAAAAAAACGGAATAAATTATTTATTTATTCCGTTTTTTATTCATTGAAGAACGAACACAATTATTGGCATCGATTGATGTGGTGAAAACGATGCTTTTTGTGGTGCTTATGAAAAAACTTCTTTTGTGGAAGCGGTTTTTCATAAGTATCTGTGAATGCCTCAAAGTTTGGATCTGTCTGATTCAGTCGAGGTTCAAAACCTCCTCGAGCGGTTCTGTTCTTGTGCTGAAATACCCGATTGAGCATTTCTTGTTGGCTGACAGCTTTTGTCTTGGGCTGTACATGCCTCTTGTGGGTCTTATGATAATATCTGCATTCACTTCCGGCGAAGCTCAGACTGCTCACCGAGAGAAATGAAAGCGCCAATACTGCTGTGATTATTTTCCTCATGGTCTCCTCCTTCTTGAAAGAATAAAAACGATTTACCTGTAATTGTAATCGCTGCAATACAGATAAATCAATAGCTGGAGAGGAATTATTTTTTCTGAAGAGTTGTCTTTTGAACAGTTTTGTGAAGAGTTGGAAAAAAATGGCAACCGGTCAAATCCATTTTTTATTTTGAATTTGACCGGCTGACCATCGGATCAGAAGGAGGATTTTTATCTGGAAGAAAGATAAGAGCGCTGATGCAGATTTTTGCCAGCCACAATATAATCTTGCTCATTCAGATGAATCAGTTGAAGAAGATTATTGAAAGAGCCTTTTGAACGACCATTTTTCAATACTTTGATGGCGCTCGCCACTTTTTCAATACTGAAATCGACCGACTTTTGCTGAGTCAATTCGTCGACCACTCCTGTCATTGCCTGACTCATGACATCCCACGGATTTTCACCGTAAGCCAATTCGGTATAGAAGGCATTCAGTTCCGTAAACTTCTCAAAATCAGAGCGGAGATTTCCCTTTGCATTTGCCAAGTCGGCCAGATGCGAAACTTCATGATACTCAATAGTTCTCATCCGAATCCGGGTAAATTTATCGGAAAACTCTGACTCAGCTTTGCTTGCAGAGGAGTTGTTTTTTATAGAATCCTCGTAAATGCCATGCCATGCCTTATATTCAAAGGCTGCCTGTAACCTTTTGGCGGCCGATTTTAGGTCATTTCTTCCGGAAAATCCGAAAAGTTGATCCGCCTGACCCAAGCCCAGCTTTTTTTCAAGAAGGATCAGCTCTTCATCAGACAAGGCGATGTTATCCACATCCGAATGCTTAAACTTCCGGAAAAGGTTCTGCGCCTCTTTCTTGAAAAAGACCTTGTTCAAAATGACCACATTGACTCTGCGTCCGTCCTGATCTTTGACAAAGGCTTCCCCGTCATAATCAACGCTTTGATCCTGTTTTACCGAATATTCATATTTAATCGGTTGATTCCAGATGCTGATTGCTCTGACCTCAGCCGAAATAGGGGTGGTCGATTTGTCAGCAAAAGCGAGTGAGGGAGATAGGGCGATCAGTGCAATCAGTCCCGTCCGTTTTACTGCCGATAAGAATGATTTGTTTTTTGGGTTTTGTGTTTTCATGCCTGAGATATATCGCAAATACCGATCCAATCTGGTTTTGCCAGTCAGGCATATACAATGATTGACAGGAAGATGCAATCCCGACTTCCAAGAGAGCTGATTTTGGGGGATAGAGTCTTCATTGATTTGGAAATTTGTAGTGAACGCTCCTCAATTCATAAGAAGAGAATTGAAACTGCCAAAATTAAATTTTGTTTGGCAAACGGGGAAGATTTGGAGCTATACTTTTACTTCCATTTACTTTTTTAAACTTAAAAAATCACTTAAAGAGCTCCCGAGAGCTTGAGAAGGTCTTTTTTCTTATGTCGATTCACTGGTTTTTGCTCGCATTTATCATCTTTTATTTCACTCATGAGATCTGGGAGACTTATCTTGTTTATCTCAATCGTTCTTCCATTCTAAAAAACCGATAT
>CAZSRQ010000166.1:0-2755 GCA_964609335.1 uncultured Pseudomonadota bacterium | reverse complement strand
TCAAGCTTGTTTCGCATTGAAGGTTCATCGAAACCAGCGTGTTGGAAATTCCAAGAGCGGACATAAAAAACTCCTTTGATCATCTAAAAATATTAAATTTTATTGGGTAAGGAGTAAGTCGGGAGGTCGTTTTTTAAGTTGCTAAAAAAATGAAAGAAAAAGGAATTTTTTATTAGGTCTCTTTCGTAAATCATCCAAAGTGACCCTTCGACCCGCTTCGCGGAAGCTTCAGCGAGGCGAGCAAGCTCAGGGTGTCCCAATTGGGTAAAAGCGGGACATGGTGAGCGTAGTCGAACCATCAATTTGGACTTACGTAAGAAATTTATTGATTCTCTGCGGGCACAGGATTGCCGGACAAAACCACGGAGCTGGATTCACAACTTTGATAATGAGAATGAAGAAAAGGAAATTTAGAATCTCGGCTTGTCAAATCCATGCCTTTGAACCGGTGCATTCGCATTCGATTCGGCAACTTCGATGATATGACCGGTCTGGTCTTCCCATTTGCGAAGAACTTTTTCCAGAATCGGCTGATTGATCGACCAGAGCTCCTGATTTTCCCCTTCGAGAATCGTGTTGGAGAAAAGGGAATAGCTGATGGAGAACGATTGAAACCCGGTTTCGTCGGGTCCTCCCCAGACAATAAAACTGCACGGCTCCTGGATTTGCAGACGAACCGGGCTATCGGGGGCATTTTTTGTCCGGAGAAATCCGACAATATTCAGATTTAATCGGATACACCAGATCGGCTCGGAAAGATTTTTCATGATCAGCATCAACTCATCGAGAAAAGTCTGCTGCTCAAGATTTTTTTTCTGGATATGCTGGGTTGCATCGTAGGTAATCACTTCGAGGTGATCGGGAACCACTGCCCCAAAGAAGGAACGCAAAAAATTAAATACCTGCTCAAAAAACCAGACATTCGTCTCTTCAGAGGTCATCGTGGTAAAATTCATGTTTGAATTGAATCCCCACGCACCAACCACCTGGTTCTGCTGAAGAGTCGACATCAAATAATCATCAAGATTTTTGAGCATAAGATAAATGATTCTCTATTCTTAACACTAAAGTCAAGGAATCAACCCGCTTTTGGCAGAGACAAAGCTGGAGGTCGAAGCAATTTTAAGAAATCGAGAGGGGTTAAGTCCTAAATAAAAAGTCGAAACCAGGCAAAAAAGAATGACTAGTTTTAAGCCAAAAGCAGTTTGAGTTGGAGCAAAGGAGTTTTCACCCTGATTCGACTTCCCAAAATACATCGCTACCACCACGCTTAAATAATAATAGGCAGAAATCGCGCTCATCAAAACACCGACAATCATCAACCCATAAAAACCTTGATGAACCGCTTCCCGAAAAAGAAAAAACTTTCCGGTAAATCCGACGGTTGGCGGAATTCCGGTCAATCCGATCATGAAGACAGCCATCGCAGCAGCCAGTTTTGGGGATCTTTTGGCTAATCCCAAGTAATGATGCATTTTTACCTGATCATCATTATTCCCTGCAAGAGCCGCAGCGACTGCAAAGGCACCGAGAGTCATGATTCCATAACTGAGAAGATAAAAAAGTGGCGCCCCCAAAAATTGGGGATGAAAAATTCCCTGATCATAAATCACGCTCACTCCGACCAAAATATAACCGGCATGCGCGATTGAAGAATAAGCAAGCATTCGCTTCAAATTGGTTTGATAAAGTGCCACAAGATTTCCGACAATGATGGTGGCGATACAGAGAAATTGCAGAATTTGTTCCATCGGAAAAGAGGCAACTTTCATCAACGGGAAAAGCGCGCGAATAAAAGCTCCGAAAGCGGCTGTTTTCACCGCGGTCGCCATAAAGCCTGTCACCGAAATCGGTGCCCCTTCATAAACATCGGGGGTCCAGAAATGAAAAGGAACCGCAGCAATCTTGAAAGCAAAGGTAAAAAGAATCAGCAAAACCCCGATTTTGAAATAGAGAAGATCTTTGATGTCAATCACTGAAGCACCAATGACCTTTAGATCAAGGCTTCCGGTTGCTCCAAAAAGAAGTGCAACGCCGTAAAGAAAAAATCCGGCGGCGAGTGCCCCCAAAATAAAATATTTCATCGCCGCTTCATTCGAACGAAGATCGGTACGTTTGATTCCGACAAGAATGTAAACCGCCAAACTCATCACCTCGAGCGCAATAAAGAAGAGAAGAAGATGCGTGGTAGAAACCATCATCATCATTCCCACCATTGCAAAAAGAGTGAGTGGATAAACTTCAGGATATTCTACTTCCTGTTTCGAAAGATAACTTGAATGAACGAGACAGGTTAAAAACCCGATCGAGAGAATAATCAAATAAAGATAGGCCGCAAACGGATCGACTGTCACCATGCTGACTGACGCAAACAGTTTCCAACTCCAGAGATTGATCGATTGATAAAAAGAGAAACCGATTCCGATCAAAGAAAGAATCAAAAGAGTCTTGGATGATTTTTTTACGAAAAAACCAAGAACCATCAAAACAAGAGCGGTCACAATCAAAATCGAGATTGGGAGGGTGCTCCAGAATAAAATTTTTAAAGAATCTGAGGTGATCATAATTATCGTTCAGTCCCTCCCCTTAAGATAAGGGGTCGCTGACGCGTTACAGCTTTAGCGACGGCGCGAGGTTGGGAGAGGATATGAAAAGTTGGAGAATATTTCCAACGTTCATATCACCCCCATCCCCTCTTAAGGTAAGAGGGGAGAATTCTTTTTAACTTCTTCAATCATTGAAATTACCGACGGTT
>CAZSRQ010000165.1:0-2808 GCA_964609335.1 uncultured Pseudomonadota bacterium | reverse complement strand
TAAAAACACCTCCGCCGCCTCCTGCAGCTCCCACCGAAGAAGACAAGAAAAAGGCGGAAGCTGATGCCGAGAAGAAAGCGCAAGAGGCTTATGACCGTCTCCAAAAAGGGGAAGCTTGGGATAAGTTAGTGACCGAGCTCAGCGATGATAAATTAAATGCCGCCCAAGGGGGGGATTTTGGTTATCTCTCCAAAGGAGATCGACGAATTGAAAGGTTGGAGTATCAATCTTTGATCGATGGCGCTTTTGCCCTGAAAAAAGATGAATATTCAAAACCGATCAAGGCAAAAGATGGTTGGCATATTTTGAAACTGACTGAAGAGAAAAAAGTTCAGCCCTTTGATGAAGTGGCGATGACGATCAAATTCAAACTGCGTGGAGAAACCAAAGGGAATTTGATGGCTGACTTGAAGAAAAACATGAAAGTGCAATTTTTGGATGTATCTCTCGCTGAACCCGAACAACCTGCAAATCCGCAAATGCCGAATATGCCTGTTCCTCCGAAGCCTGAGATGAAGCTTCCAGCTCCTGAAACAAAACCGGCAAAATAGAGAGTTGGATGATTGAAAGAATCAATGAGAAAAAGGGGAATTGAAAAATTCCCCTTTTTTATTTCAAATCGGATTTATTTCGAGGCAGCTCGAAGTGCTTTTCCCATCTGCATCATCTTGCCAATGCTTGAAATTCCATCGGAAGCAGCGGTTGGTTCATATCCGCAATGAGTCATGCAGTTGCTGCATTTCTCGTTTTTTCCTCTTCCGAACTTCTCAAACTCGGTTGCTTCCATGTATTCCTTGAATGTTTTTGTGTAACCCTCATTGGTCAAAAGGTAGCACGGCTTCTGCCAGCCAAAAACATTGTAGGCAGGCATTCCCCAAGGGGTGCATTCGTATTCCCTTTTTCCCTCGAGGAACTCCATGAAGAAAGGACTATTGTTGAATTTCCATTTTTTGTTGTTTTTTCTTTTATAGTCCAACAACTGTTTGAAAAACGCGCGTGTTCGATGAGGGTTTAAAAAATGATCCTGATCAGGCGCCTTTTCATAGCTGTAGCCGGGAGAAATGCTAAATCCCTCGACTCCCAGTTCGGTCATATGATCGAACATCTTTGCCAGATTTTCGATGGTTGCCCCTTCAAAAACCGTGGTGTTGGTGATAACCCGAAAGCCTTTTTCCAAAGCAGCCTTGATCGCTTTGACCGCAATTTCATAGGTTCCTTCACGATCGACACAGTGATCATGATGTTCGCCGTATCCATCCATATGAATGCTGAAAGTGAATCGTTTGTCTGGTTTGAATTTGTGAAGATTTCGCTCCAAAAGAAGAGCGTTGGTGCAGAGAATGACATACCGCTTCTGCCTTAAAAGTCCGTCGACAATTTTCTCTATTTCTGGATGAATCAGCGGCTCTCCGCCCGGAATCGTTACCATCGGTGCGCCACATTCATTCGCCGCGCTCAACGCCTGTTCTACGGAGAGATGTTTTTTCAAGATTTCGTCTGGAAATTGGATCTTTCCGCAACCAGGACAGGCAAGATTACAGCGAAAAAGAGGTTCAAGCATCAAATTGAGCGGATATTTTTTTCTTCCGAGAACTCTCTGTTTGAATAGATAAAACCCCAAAGCGATTGCTTGATGCGCTGGAACAGCCATGATACATCTCCCTAGACTGAGATTAAGGTTGAAACTGACATCGACCCGAAAAGGAAGATTACCTATATTTTGCTTTTTAAAACAACAGGAAATTTCTGGCAAAGAGCTCTTTTCGGAAAAGCGGGATACATCGTGTATCCTCTCTCCCCCGACTTCAGCGATAGCCAGATTCGCAATCAGGGGGCGGAAATGAACAGGGAGAAGAAATCTTCAGTTCGACCGATCGATCCGCAAGCTCAACTTGACAGAAAGTGACATTTTTCTTTATATGCGCCACCTAAAAACAACCGACAAAAATTTCAGGGAAAGTTTGAAAGAAATTCTTCATCGTGGTGGATCTACGACTGACGCCATCGAGCGACAGGTCAAAGAAATCATCCAACGAGTCCGCAAAGAAGGAAATTCTGCTCTTTTTGAATACACAAAAAAATTCGACCAATTTCCTGTTCACGAAAAAAATTTAGAAGTGACAAAAAGTGAAATTAAGACGGCCTATAAAAAAATCAGCTCTGCCGATCTAAAAGCTCTCAAACTCGCTGCCGATCGAATCAAAAAATTTCACCAAAAAATTTCCCTCAAATCGTGGCGCATCAAAGAAAGAGGGGTAATGCTCGGACAACAAGTGACTCCGCTCAAAAGAGTCGGAATCTATGTGCCGGGCGGAAAGGCTGCTTATCCATCTTCCGTTTTGATGAATGCCATTCCTGCCCGTGTTGCCGGTGTTGAAGAAGTTTTGATGGTGACTCCATTTCGGGAAGGAAAAGAAAACCCGCATGTTCTCGTTGCCGCTGATTTGGCGGGAGTCGATCGGATTTTCAAGGTGGGAGGAGCGCAAAGTGTTGCGGCGCTGGCTTATGGAACAGTCTCAATTCCCCCAGTCGATAAAATTGTCGGCCCCGGAAATATTTATGTCGCCACCGCGAAACAATGGGTGTTCGGAACGGTCGATATCGACATGATTGCCGGTCCGTCTGAAATTCTGGTCATCTGCGATGGAAAAACAGATCCAGATTGGATTGCAGCCGATCTTCTAAGCCAAGCTGAGCACGATGAAGAAGCATCCTCGATTCTTCTGACCTGGAATGCAAAATTTATTCAGCAGGTTTCCGATTCGATCGAGAAAATTTTAAAAGAACTCCCTCGCGCCTCGATTGCCG
>CAZSRQ010000164.1:0-2823 GCA_964609335.1 uncultured Pseudomonadota bacterium | reverse complement strand
GTATTGGATATTTTAAAAGAAAGTCTGGAGTTTGAGAAAGAAGCGGTCAAAAAATATTACAATTTACTTTCCGATTGTGGAGAAGATGTTGCTTTGGAAGAATTGATTCGCGACCTGATTCGGCAAGAGCAGGAACATATTGAAGAAGTCGAGAAGATGCTGATTGTATCGAAATAAAATGTAGGGGTTCAAAACCTTGAACCCCTACCGATTGGAATTCAGACAAACAAGATATGATCAATCTTGTGATACGGAATAAAAATCTGGGAAAAGTGCGGATTTTTATCAAGAACCTTATAGGAACCAACCGCTTTAACCGAAAGCGTAATTCCCCCCGCATTTTCGGAAATGATTTTTCCAACGATTTTTGAAACCTGCTCCAAAATAGGTTTTTCGCGAATCTCCTCGCGACTGAGAAGGGTCAGCAAGGGGGTTTGCAGGAGGATTTCGACGTTTTGGTCTTTCATAAAAGTCCTAAGAATACAGAATTCAGGAGACAGAAGTCAGAAGAATAAGGATTTTTTATTCTGATTTCTGATTTCTGAGTTCTGTCTCCTGAATTCTGTATTTTATACCTTCGCATGCGGATCAAATAATTTTTCATGTTCATCTAACGCAAACCGATCGGTCATTCCAGCAATATAATCACAAATCACTCTCTCAAGATTTTTTTCATCAATTTTAGAATTCACTTCAGTCGGTAAAATTTTCGGATTTTTCAGATAGGTTTTGAACAAGTCTTGCAAAATTCGATTGGCCTTATCGGCCATTCTTTCGACCCGATAATGCCGATAAAGTCTGGAAAAAAGAAATTTTTTCAACTCGGCAGTCTGCTTCTGGATTGGCTCAGAGAAAGAGACCAATCTTTTCCCTTTCGATCTCACATCCGCTTTCGTTTCGATTTTTTTCTCAAGAATATTTCTTTCAGTCTGATGAATCAGATCGGTTACCAACTGGTCAATCAATCGCTTTACGGTAATCTGCGCACGAATTTGGGGAGAGGATTCATCCACCTTGTCATAAATATTTTTCCAGATTTCAAGCTCTTGCAGCTGCTCAAGCGTAATCATTTGGGAACGCAAACCATCATCGAGATCATGATTGTTGTAGGCAATTTCATCCGCCAAGTTGACTACTTGCGCTTCCAGACTCGGCTCACCTTCACGCACAAAATTTCTGCCGTCGGGAAGATCATATTCGCTAAAATGTTTCGAAATTCCTTCGAGAACTTCAAACGTAAGATTAAGACCAGGAAAATCAGGATAGCGTTGCTCAAGAGCAGTGACAATCTTCAACGATTGACGATTATGCTCAAACCCTCCTTGAGCTTCCATCAACTTGTTCATGACCGCTTCACCAGAATGTCCAAACGGTGGATGACCCAAATCGTGGGCCAGAGCAATCGCCTCCGCCAAATCTTCATTCAAGGCGAGCATCCGGGCGATGGATCTGGAAATCTGTGCCACTTCGAGCGTATGGGTTAAACGGGTTCGATAATGATCCCCTTCATGATTCACAAAAACTTGGGTTTTATATTCAAGACGTCGAAATGCCTTGGAATGGATGATTCGATCCCGATCGCGCTGAAAACGGGTTCGGTAAGGATGCTCTTCTTCGGGATATTCACGCCCCATCGATTCTCCAGAATGGGAGGCGCAGGGAGCCAAAATTTCTCTTTCAATTTTTTCGTATTCTTCCCGGGTTCGCATAGGGTTTCCTATATGAACTACATTGAGATGGTAAAATCAATAGAGTTCTTGCATTCATTGAGTGCACTTTGATGTCATTTCCACCCTGGACGAAGATGGAAGAATGGAAGAGATCTAATCAAATCTGTCATCTTGACACTCAAAACCGGAATGTCTATTTCTACCACCGCGATTGTGAGGTAAATCGATATGCCAATTTACGAATATCTATGTAAAAACTGCTCGAAAGAATTTGAGCTGATTCAAAAAATTTCTGATCCTCCCGCAAAAAAATGTCCTGTTTGCGGGAAAAAAATTGAAAAGAAACTTTCTCTCTCCAGCTTTCAGTTGAAAGGAACCGGCTGGTACGTGACCGACTTTGCAAACAAGGGAAAAGACAAAAAACCGGCCCAAAAAGAAGAGAAAAAAGAATCAAAAAAAGAAGCGAAAACAGATTCTGCTCCAAAAGCCGAAACAAAAACCTCTTCTTCAAAATCGGATTAAGAACCGGGAAACGCCCTCTCCAACTCCTCGGCAAAGGGGATCACTCCCAAACGACGATCAATCGACCATTGCGGATGAACCTCTTTTCCCAAATAAATCGGCATATCGAAATGTTTTGAATCGATCCGATTCAAAAGATAGGGAGAACGATCGTAGGAAGGTTGATTCGGAGAAGCAAACCGCCTGTAAATTTTCCCATTATAGCCAAAAACTGCCTCCGCCACATTTTCTGTATGCAACTGGTCTGGAGAAAGTGGATTCTTTTTTGCCGCTTTTGCCTTCGATTGCAAAATTTTCCCGGTCTGAATCAGATCCGACAATAAATTCCCGGTCGCTTTGCTTTTCAGATCTCCATCAAACTGAAATTGGTTATATTTCGCCTTTGGATCGAGTCCAAGCGAGCTTTCTCGATAATGAATTCCGGCGAGGACTTTCCAATTCACCTGACTCACTTTTTCCGCCTGTTTATAAAATGGATAGAGCTCTTCTACCCGATCCAACTGCTTTTCAGAGAGAGGACCTGAATATTTCAAATTCCGGATTCCTCCTCCCGCAAAAGCGCGTAATTTAATCTCCTGCAGTTTTTCTATTTTTTTGACATATTTTGGGGTTCCATATGCTGCAAGTCCCA
>CAZSRQ010000163.1:0-2956 GCA_964609335.1 uncultured Pseudomonadota bacterium | reverse complement strand
AGGTTCGCGAAGAGAAATTTTTCAACCCGGGACGGCTGATGCTTGAAATTCCCCAGATAGAGAACGGCATCAACCTGAGTATCAGCGAATTGACTGATCATATTGTCATCCCGAGAATCCGTCTGGCCGAACATCCCCAAAAACTTCGAATGATTATCGATACGGTTTTGCGAAACTTTCCCTCCTACAAGATCCAAAAATATGATCACCAAATTATCCTGACCCTCGAAAAGAATTCCGAAATGCTTCAGGAGGCGAAATCAAGAGCCGAGCTTTTTCTTGCGATGCAGAGAAATGACCATGACGCGCTTCTTAAACTGGGGAGTGAAGATGAGGGGGGCGTTTTATTTGCCGACGGATCGACTTCCTCCTCTCCCTCTCCATTCACTGCCACTTCCTCTACCGCTTCTGCCAGAACTGCCTCCCCCGAAGTTCACACAATCGGCGGAGCGGGAGGAGTGCAGGTGCAGCCAGGCCAAGGCCCCGGAAACCGAATTGTCTTTATGCTCGACGATCGTCGCGAATACAAAATTTTTGTCGAAGAGTCGCAAACGCCAATCCACATCCAAAAAATCCGCCCGGTTTACGAAGTGAAGGGGGTTCAGTCCCGCCTGAACCTGATGGGATACGATACCGGCGGTGTCGATGGCGACGTAGGCCCAAAAACAAAAGCGTCCCTTCGCGCCTTTCAAAAATCACAACATCTTGCTGGAACAGGAACGCCGACAAAGTCGACGCAGCGGGAGTTGAAGAAGAGGTTTGGGTATTAATCCATTGTAGGAACGACCCCATGTGGTCGCCCTAAAACATTAAGCGGTTGAACAATATGAACAAATTTAATCCAAAGATTCATCGACGCCGATCTGTTCGGTTGAAAGATTACGATTATTCGCAAGCGGGTGCGTATTTTGTGACGATTTGTACGCAAGAAAGGGAATGTTTATTTGGTGAAGTATTGAACGGAGAAATGCGGTTAAGTATTGCAGGAAAAATGATTTGTAATATTTGGAAAGAGATGAGCCAGCGGTTTTCTAATATCAAATTAGATATATTTACCGTGATGCCAAACCATTTCCATGGAATTATTTTTATTGAAGGTAGGGGCGAACCTTGTGTTCGCCCTAAAAATGTTGGTGGTACGCAAGATATTGGCGTTGCAAAAAATATTTTTGATTCCAAAAATATTGTCGATTGCCCTCGTAATCAGGGCGAACACAAGGTTCGCCCCTACGGAACAATGCCCGAAACCGTTGGACGTTTTATTCAAGCATATAAATCTATTACCACTCATCAATATGCTCTTGGCGTTCGAAACGGTATATATAAACCATTTCCTGGAAAACTCTGGCAACGCAACTATCATGAACATGTCATTCGCAATGACCAATCCTTAAAAAACATCCGCGAATATATTTTGAACAATCCACTCGAATGGGATTTCGATCCTGAAAATCCGTTTCATTTAAAAGATTCGAATATTTTTGGGCGACCGAATCGGGCGTCTATACAGAAAGAGCAGGCTTTCGCATGAATCATCTTTTTCGCACTCTCACCTGGTTTGTTTTACTCAGCTTTTCCCAAACACTGATCCCTTCAGCCGTTTGGGCCAATTCCCCCTGGATGAATAAACATCGTCAATCCAATCAGATCGAAAATATCGCCGACCCGGTTATTGAAGAACCAGCTCAACTACCGCTTGAGAAAAAAGAAAATCAGGATCTTTCAAAAAATGGATCCACCAGGCAGGATCTTCCCAACAGCAGCTCGAATGCTCCCTCAGAAAATCTTAAGTCGCCCGATCTAAAACCAAAAATATTAAACAATTTCCAACTCCCAATCGCCGCGGTTCTCGAGGTTTATTCTGATACGCTTTCGTATGGAGAACTGAAGGAAATCTCCAATTCCCTTCGCCGTGAAATCAAGAACACTGGCCGTTTTCTTGTCTACAGCAAATCTGAAATGCGCAAAGCGATGTCGAAAAATCTCGACCAGGAAATCGCCGCTGCCAAGCAGATCGACGAATATGTTTTGCAGGCAAAAAAACTTTACGATGATTTCAAATTCGATTCTGCTGCCGCGATCATGAAAGAGGCGATGTCGGCGATTGGTGCCTTTGACGCAACCCCGCCGGTCGCCCAAAAAATCAGCGATGCCTATCTGACCCAAGCGTTAATCCTCGAAGCGCAGGAAAAACCGAAAGAGGCCGACGTCGCCTTTCTCAACTCCGCCGCCCTCGCACCCAACCGCCAGCTCGAGCCGGCTCTCTTTGCTCCAAGTGTGATCGCCAAATTTTACAAAGCAAAAGCAGAATTTGGCAAAATCAAGGAGGGGGCACTTCGCCTCGAAACCGATCCTCCGGTTGCAAAAATTATCGTTGCTGAAAAAGAACGAGGCTCGACCCCGGCAACGTTAAAAAATCTCCCGCTCGGCATTCAAAAAATCACCTTTTTGAAGGATGGATTTGACCCATGGGAAAAAAACATCATGATTGTCGCAAACTCCGAAAATTCTTATCTCAATAAAATCTCCGTGAATCTGAATCGTCAGGGAGAATCAACTTCACTCGATCCGCTGCTCGGAGAACTGGTTCACACGAAAGAATACGACATGCAGGTCAACAAAATGGCCGATATCGGAAAGCTGCTTTTTGCCGATCAGGTCTTCTCCGCCCGAATCGAAAAGGGAAATAAAATTTACAATCTCTACCTTGTTCAAATCGACACCCACACCGGTCGAGAGGTCGCCCGAGGATATGCGCAGGTCGATCCGCATCTCGCCGACGTCGACATCGGTTTTGCCCATGCTTTGGCCGACATGCAGGCGAGCAAGCCGGTCACCGAATGGCCGACCCGAATCGCGGTCGAAGGAAAAGGGGGATATTACCTCGCAAGTTTTGAGAATCGTAAGCCGTTTTACAAGAAATGGCCTTTTCTGACGCTGATGAGTGTGTTGGTGG
>CAZSRQ010000162.1:0-3045 GCA_964609335.1 uncultured Pseudomonadota bacterium | reverse complement strand
TTGTTTTGATTCTCTGTCTGGTTGAAGGAATTCTCTTTTCAGCTCTCGGGATGTTGATGACCTCGATTGCGAAAAGCTATGATTTTTTTAGTGCGTATTTAACCCTCTTTATTTCCCCGATGTTTCTTTTATCCGGAACTTTTTTTCCGCTTGAAGAGCTTCCTTCCTGGGCAAAAACCGTTGCCTGGTTTCTTCCGCTGACCCATGCGGTGACCGGATCTCGTGAGCTTTTTGCTGGGAGAATCAGTTCTCCTTTGTTGTTTGCATTTCTTTGGTTGTTGGTGGTGACTATTTTGCTGACTTTTTTGGCCGTAAAAAAAATGGAGAAAAGACTGATTGTATGACGAAATGGGGAAATTCACTCGCCGTTTTGGGGATTGGAATTCTCAGGGGAACGATTGGATCAAGAATTCTAGGGTTGGGAATTTTAAAAGAGAGTTTATGAGGGAAAAAGCGACCGTTTTTTTATTATAACTATTTGATTTTATTGTAATTTTCTAATAATTTCTTTTGGTGAATCTCACGTTTGAAACCCTTCCAAGCCGACGCTTCACTGGCCTTCTAACGCAACCTTTTGATTTTACAGCCGATAACTTGATTACAGGTTTTTTTGTATCCAATCTTACAGGAAAGTGACACGCGGCGTTAACCTCGTTGACTAATGTTGTCAAGTTGTGCTATCAGAGTGAGCCCATTACATAAATAAGCAAAATTTAATCTGATTTAACACTCTTTAAGAATGAAGGAGGATGAGATCTATGGCAAAGGGATCCGCTGCAGCAAAGATGGAACGCAATCAGGAGAAACTTCCTTTTAAAGTAGGGGATAAGGCTGTTTATCCGGCTCATGGGGTTGGAGAGGTGAAGAGTATTGAAAGTCGTGAAATTTTGGGAAGCAAACAGACTTTCTACGTTCTGCAGATCCTTGATAGTGGAATGAAAATTATGGTTCCGACTACGAATGTGAGTGCCGTGGGTCTTCGAGAAATAATTTCTGAATCAGAAGTCGATGATGTTTATCTCATTCTAAAAGAGAGAGATGTTAAGATTGATCATCAAACCTGGAACCGTAGATACCGGGAATATATGGATAAAATCAAAACCGGTTCAGTCTACGAAATTGCCGAGGTTTTGA
Source organism: uncultured Pseudomonadota bacterium (assembly GCA_964609335.1). Classification (GTDB taxonomy): domain Bacteria; phylum UBA10199; class UBA10199; order JADFYH01; family JADFYH01; genus CAZSRQ01. The sequence continues at coordinate 1,911 of CAZSRQ010000162.1, read as the reverse complement.
GAGATCTTTCCCTGTTAAAATTTGAAAAAGAGCTCTCTTTTGGCGAAAGAAAGATGCTTGATACGGCCAAAGGATTGTTGATTAAAGAGTTGGCGATTTGCGAAGATCGAGAAGAAGAAGAGATTGAAGAAGAGATTAACGAAATTTTCAAGTCATTATAAAATTCGGAAAATATGTTTTGAGAATAAAACCCCTCTTGATCAGAGGGGTTTTGTTTTATTTGGCTGACCAATTTCTCTATTGTCCTACTTTTGACTGATTTATTCGATGGAAGGATTTTGTCGAGAAGATAACTTTTAGAAAGTTAGATGAATGAAAACAGCGGCAATTTTATTGGCAGGTGGAGTGGGAAAAAGAGTTGGCGAAGATTTGCCGAAACAGTTTCTCTCGATTCTGGATAAGCCGATCATTTTTTATTCTCTTGAGGTTTTTGATCATTGCTCTGAAATCGATTCGATTTATCTGGTTTTACCCGATGAAAAAATAAACTATTTTCAAGAAGAGCTTTTGCCGAAATTTCCGATCTCAAAATTGCGAAAGATTGTTGCGGGAGGAGAAACCCGTCAGAACTCGACTTTCAACGGATTTCAGGCAATTCCAAAAGAGGTTGAAATGGTTGTGGTTCATGATGTCGCTCGGCCGTTTGTCCGCGATGAAATGATCAAAAAATCGATCTTGGCAGCCCGAGATATTGGGGCGGCCATTGTCGCTTCCCCGGCGACTGATACCATCAAAGAGGTCGACGAAAATCGTCGCGTTCAAAAAACCCTCGATCGAAAAAAACTGTTTCAAGTGCAAACTCCGCAGACGTTTCGATATTCTCTTTTGGAAAAAGCATTCGAGGCAAGTTTTTCTGACAATTTTCAGGCGACCGATGAGTCAGCTTTGATAGAAAGAATTGGAGAGCCGGTTCAGGTGATCGAGTCCGATTCGACCAATCTGAAAATTACAACTCCGTCGGATCTGGTGTTGGCGGAAAGTTTATTAAAAAACTTCTTTCATAAAGGTTCATAAATGATACGGATAGGAATAGGTTACGATGTTCATCCTTTGGTAGAGGGAAGAAAGCTGATTCTGGGCGGAGTCGAAATCCCTTTTGAGAAAGGATTGAAAGGGCACTCCGATGCTGATGCTCTTCTTCATGCAATCTCCGATGCTTTTCTCGGTGCGGTTGCCTTGGGAGATTTGGGAAAACATTTTCCAGATACCGATCCGAAATACAAAGGGGTTTCAAGTTTAAAGCTTTTAGAGGAAGTTTATCAGAAAATTTCTGATCTCGGTTTTTCAGTTTCGAATATTGATTCTATTCTGATTGCCGAGAGGCCTAAGCTTGCCGATCATATTCCGTTCATGAGAGAGAAGATTGCCCAGTGTCTAAAAATTAAGTTAGATCAGGTGAGTGTCAAGGCAACACGAGAAGAGGGGCTCGGGTTTACCGGTCGAGGGGAAGGGATTGCCGCAAAAGCGGTTGTTCTCATTGAAAAAGTTCGTTAAATCGGTAGGAGAGGTAAAATATATTAACTCCCTGCCGTTTTTATCCTTATAGAAAGTAAATTATGGAAGAATCCACTCTTCAATCTGATAGTGAAACTCATTCCTCTGAAAAACCGATCTGTCTCCGGATTTCAGTTTCTTCAGGCTTTGCTTATCTTTCACAAGTGAGAGTCGCGTTGTTTGCCTATTTTTTGTCAGTTCAAAAAAATGGAAAGTTGATCGTGCGATTCGATGATTTGAAAGAAAATGAGAAAGATGGTTCTCTGGTCGAGAGTATCGTAGAAAGTTTTAAATGGTTGAAAATCGACTGGGCTGAAGGATTGGGTTTGGGGGGAAGTTCCTGTTTTCAGTCCGAAAGAAAAACGGTCTATCAAGAATATTTGCAAAAGCTTTTGGATCAGAAAAAAGCCTATTTCT
>CAZSRQ010000161.1:0-3177 GCA_964609335.1 uncultured Pseudomonadota bacterium | reverse complement strand
AAATGTAAAAAATATTTTTGAAAATTTCATAAAACTCCTTTTTGAGTATTCGTTTAATAACGAAACTTAATTGTTTTAGGTTTATTTAAGAAACGAGGCCAGCAGTTTTCAGTTTTTCTTTCAATTCCCCGTTGTCATACATTTCAGTCACAATATCGCATCCACCGATATATTTTCCATTCACAAAAATTTGGGGGATGGTTGGCCAGTTGGTAAATTCTTTGATTCCATTTCTGACTTCTGGATCGGCCAGAACGTTGATTCCAACCGGTTTTGCTCCCACAGCATTTAGAACCTGAATCACCTGAGCGGAAAAGCCGCATTGAGGGGCATCCGGAGTTCCCTTCATGAAAACAACAATTTTGTTGTTATCGACGATCTCTTTGATTTTCGATTGGATATCGGACATGTTTTTTCTCCTCTATTTTTTCTTCCATTGTTCAACGGTATAGGTTTTGAGAGCCAAGGCATGTAACTGTTCTTTTAAAGTTTCTTTCAAAGCTTTATAAACCATCTGATGTTGTTCGAGTAAGCTTTTTCCCTGAAAAAGATCGGAAATCACGATCGCCTGCAAATGATCGCTATCCCCTACAAGGTCTTCTACGACAACTTCTGCGCCGGGAAGAACATTTAAAATCATTGTTTCAATTTCTTTTGGATGCATCGGCATAGTTTAAGAAGAATACAGGAGTCAAGAAGAGAGAAGTCAGAATGTTTTTTATTCTGTATTCTGTATTCTGTCTCCTGTATTCTGTCTCCTGTATTCCGCCTTCTGATTTCAGTCAAGTGTCTACAAGAGAGAGTTTTATGAATATGAAAGAAAAAAAAGATCCCCAACATGATATTTTAGTCGGGCATGGTGGTTTTGAGGTTCACTATATTCCCAAATCCAAACGAACCCCAGTCATCGATGGAAGAATTTATGGGGGAAAAACCTCCGATTTGATCCCTGGAAAAGCAAAAACGTTTCCTCTCGATCGCTTTACCGTCGCTCTTTTCCGAACGGGGGATGAGTTTTATGCGATCAAGGATGCCTGTCCGCATGCCGAATATCCTCTCTCCAAAAGTAAACTGATTTCTCCCCATGTCGTAATGTGTAATTCTCATAATTGGCGTTTTGATATTCGGGATGGAAGATGCGTGAAAATAGGGAAGTGTGGACATATTGGGAGAGCACTGCGGGTGAGAACATTTCCGGTGGAGATTGAAGGGGACGATATCTGGATTCTAGTCGAAAATAGAAAGTAGGGGCGAAAATTTCTCTTAACATCCCCCCACTCTTGTGCTACCCGCTTCCCATGCCACAACTCATATTTTCCCAAAAAGGAGAAATCCTTTTTCAGTTTCCTTTGCGTCAAAAAACTACCCGAATTGGTCGAAGTGAAGAGTGTGATATCACTCTTTCCGGCGAATCCATTTCCCGCGTTCATCTGATTCTCTACGAATCCGAAAAATCCTATCTGGCAAAAAACGAAGGGAAAACAGGTTTTCGACATAATGGCGAAAGCAAAGAAAATGTTGCTTTGCGGGATGGGGATAAAATCAGTTTTGAAAATTGGGAAATTCTTTTTACTGAAACAGAAGAAGTAAGCTCCAAAGAAGACGAGACATATCTTTCGCGAGTTGGATCGGGTGAAACTAAAATCCTTCATTCTTCTCTGATTGGAAAAGAACTACACAGCGAGCGATTACAGCTAAAAATTTTAGAACCACAAAAAGCTCCCCGTCTTTATCCTGTTCATCAGGAAGTGACGACGATTGGAAAAAGTCGGTCGGCTGATTTGATGATTGCTGATCCTTCCTGCTCCGAGATCCATTGTAAATTGATTGTCAAACAAAACCGGATTCAAATTCTGGATTTGCTCTCTACTAACGGAGTTTATGTCAATCGGGTAAAAGTGAAAGAGGCTGAGCTCGAAGAAGGTTTTGAAGTGAGATTGGGGGAAACAAAATTGACGCTGGAGTTTGTATCCGAAAATAAAAAGATTGCTCCGATTCAAGTCGATTCATTTGGTCCGCTAATTGGGAAATCTCCTGCGATGCGGGAGCTTTATGGATTGATCGAGCAAGTCGCTCCGACCGAAGCGACTGTTTGCGTGCTGGGAGAAACCGGTGCAGGAAAAGAGCTAGTAGCGAGGGCGTTGCACGATTTTTCTCCCAGACATCTGAAAAATTTTGTCGCGATCAACTGTGGTGCTATTTCGAAGGAGTTAATCGAAAGTGAACTGTTCGGGCATGAAAAAGGGGCTTTCACCGGCGCACATCAGCAGAGAAAAGGGGTGTTTGAGCAGGCCGATGGAGGGACTTTATTTCTCGATGAAATGGGAGAGCTTCCGCTTGATTTGCAATCGGCACTTCTCCGGGTTTTAGAAACCGGAAAACTCCGCCGAGTCGGCGGAAACCAGGAAATCTCGGTCGACGTTCGAATCATTTGCGCCACCCATCGCGATCTTTCAAAACAGGTTCAAGAAGGAAAATTTCGTGAAGATCTTTTTTTCAGGTTGTTTGTTTTTCCGGTTTTTCTTCCTCCACTCCGGGAAAGAAGAGAAGATGTTTTGTTATTAGCAGAACATTTTTTGAAGATGATGACCCCTCCATCCAAGAAAATAGTTTTGAATCCAGAGGCTATCCGATATCTCGAATCCCAGGATTGGAAAGGGAATGTAAGAGAGCTGAAAAATAGTATTCAGCGGGCAGTGGTGCTTTCAAGATCGGGAGAAATAGAAATTGATCATCTTCGTCTACCGCAATATTCCAAAGTGGCAGTGCAAGATTTTGAGCCTGCACTTTCCGTCAATACTCTTCAAGAAATTGAAAAACAGGCAATTCTTAGGGAGCTGAGACTGCAAGGAGATAATCGTCTTGCAACGGCCAAAGCACTTGGGATTGCAAAGTCGACTTTGTATGAAAAATTGAAGCAGTATGGGATTTCATAAATAGAAGATTTTTGATCTGCTTCAATACAAAAGATTTATGTTGAGGAAAAATGCCTTCCTTGATGAGAGGTTTTTTCTTTCTGCTACAAATTGTGTCAGTTATCGAGGATAAGCTCCAAATTTTTTCCGCAACTTGTTTTCAATAAATCCGAAAACTTCTTATCAGCTTAAATAATTAGGGTGAACTCATTGTCTTCTATTTTACCTAGATGAAAAGGGGGAATTGTTATGACTTCAGTCT
>CAZSRQ010000160.1:0-3191 GCA_964609335.1 uncultured Pseudomonadota bacterium | reverse complement strand
ACACGCGGAATAATCGAAAGATTCGGTTGAAAAAAGGTATCGAGGGAATAAAAAATTTTTTTGCCGTTCAAAACTGTCCAGAGATAGTTTGCCGGATCGAGTTTGAGCGAGTTTCGCCCGATCCCTCCCCAAATCACCTTTTGATTGTCTCCGGTTTTGATGACGAGATTTGCGGTCCGATAATGCTCGGGAAGCTCTTCGAGAATTTCTTTCTTGAGTTCAAGAATCGATTTCGAAATCGGTTCTTCGACGATGGCACAGGAATCAACGGAAATAGTCTGCAGAGGAGGTTTTGAGGTAAACCCGATGACAACGCTTTTGTCCTTTTTCCTTCTTAACGTAAGATTGAGCCGGTGACGATAGTGATATTCTTTCGGAGAAGCAATGATCGGACTCAAAACAGAATCGCAAAGCTGCAGTTCGCCTTTAAAAAGCGCTTCAATCTCTCTCTGCTTGATCGATAACTCGCTCGAATAGCGCAGATGCTGGTATTCACATCCTCCACACCGATCAAAGAGCGGACAAAGCGGTTCTACTTCAAAAGAATCTGCAGTAAGCGGTCTGTTCATAATAAGGGAGTAAAAACCTACCCCGAGAGCGTTAAAAAATCACCTTTAAAACAGGAGGAGAGGATCCAAACGGCAAATAGTTGGAAAAGGATGTCAAACCATGAAACTGTTTATAGATCAGATTTTGCTGGCATCTCAATTGCTTGTTTAAATAGACATGGATTTGGCAAAAGTAATCAAAATTTCCACTGATCGGAAAAAGACAATCGGATTCACCGCACCGATCCGATTTGTCGTGGTGGATGACAATGATATGCTGCTGAGAATTTGGAAGCGGATTTTCGCAACAGAAAAAAACTGCACTTTTTATTTAACCACCAATCCGATCGATGCACTCAACGAAATCAGGGATAAAAAAGCGGATTTCCTGATTACCGATCTCGTCATGCCAAGAATGGACGGAATTGAACTTGCCCAGGAAAGCCAAAAAGTCTCGCCAAAAATTCAGGTTTTTCTGACAACAGGATATATCGCCAACTTCGAAAGAATTGAACCGTGGCAGGAAAACTCCCAGGTCTTGAAAAAACCTTATGAAGATATAGAAAAAATCCAGTCGTTCATCCATCACCTGATCGATCAGCATTCCCCATTTGAAAAAAGCTATTGCAAAAAGGAAGGGGAAATATTTGTCTGGAGTTTATAAAAAATCCGGCGGATTAAATTCTCAACAAACCGAACAACTCATTCACTTCCGGATTGATCACCTTCGGCTGGGTTGAAATCTTGATCGCATTATCCGGATCTTTCAAACCATGGCCAGTCAACGTACAGACAATCGAATCACCGCTTTTGAAAAAATTATTTTTTCCCAATTTGAGAATTCCTGCAATCGAGGCTGCAGAGGCAGGTTCACAAAAATACCCTTCCATTTGTGCAACCGCCTTATAAGCATTTAAAATTTCTTCATCCGTCACGCTATCAATCAATCCGGTGGATTCATCCCGGGTTTGAAGAGCCTGCTTCCAGTTTTCGGGATTTCCAATACGAATCGCGGTCGCCACCGTTTCAGGATTTTTCACCACTTCTCCCAAGACAATCGGAGCTGATCCAGCCGCTTGAAAACCGAGCATCTTCGGAAGACGATTACTTTTCTTTTCCTGGTGATAAACTTTATAACCTTGCCAGTAAGCGGTAATGTTTCCCGCATTTCCAACCGGAATTGCATGATAAGTCGGTGCCTCTTTCAGAGACTCGATAATTTCAAAAGCGGCTGTTTTTTGCCCCATCAATCGAAAAGGATTCACCGAATTGACCAAAGTCACTTTTCCCGTTTGAGCCACCTCTTTCACCATTCGAAGCGCATCATCAAAATTTCCACGAACCTGAAAAACCTCCGCACCATGAACCATCGCCTGGGAAAGTTTACCCAAGGCAATTTTTCCTTCGGGAATCAGGACAATCGCCTGAATTCCGGCACGCGCCGCATAGGCAGCCGCCGCAGCTGAAGTATTACCGGTGGAGGCGCAAATAATCGCTTTTGATCCCGCCTCAATCGCCTTCGAAACCGCATAAGTCATCCCACGATCTTTGAAAGATCCGGTTGGATTAAGCCCTTCGAGTTTTAGGTAGACCTCAATTCCATTGCCAACTTCCTTGGCAAGCCTCGGAGCCTTGAGAAGCGGCGTTCTTCCTTCGCAGAGAGTAATAATGGATTTTGGATCGACTGGTAGATATTGCGGATATTGATGGATGATTCCTTGATACATTTTTAATTTCCTATGTTTGTAACTTTGAATTGATCTGCTTAGCAAGAGCCATGGCTATTCCACCTGATCCTCCCGCCAGCCCCGAAGAAATCGGACTCATATATTTTTCTAAAACAGAATCCGGTAAAATAAATGCTAATAAAAAGCTGATAAAAAGTACTATAAAAAAATTGAGAACACCCCATTTCCATTTTCCTAAGTAAACCAGCCCAGCTCCAGGGAAAAGAAAGCTAAGAATAAAGGCAAGAATTGGTTTTTTCATTTCCGTTTACCCTAATTTTTTTCAACCCGAATAAAGAGCGATTTTCTTTTTACCACTTTTAAACGACCAATTTCCTGTACTGCTCTTCGCATATTTTTTTCACTCGCCTGATGAGTCAGAATGACAATCGGAACGATTTTGCCAAATCCTTGTCCATGTTGATATACCGAAGAGATGCTGATCAGGTGTTTTCCGAGAATGCCTGTAATTTTTGAAAGAACTCCTGGGCGATCATTCACCAAAACCCGAAGATAATATTCACTTTCCAAATCTTCAATTGGCTGGATGATACCATCCTCAATTTTTTGATCGGAATGGCCGAGCGGTGGAACGGTATAACTTACTCCATTCAACAAATTTCTTCCGATCTCTACCAGATCTCCGACCACTGCGGAAGCGGTCGGGTTTTTCCCAGCCCCTTTTCCATAAAGCAAACTCGGTCCGACAAAATCCCCATGGAGCAGAATCGCATTATAAGCTTCATGCACATTGGCGAGCGGATTGCTCAGGGGAATCATGCAGGGATGAACTCTCGCCTCGATTTTGTTTTTGTTTTTTTTCGTGATCGCGAGCAGCTTGATGACAAATCCAAACCGCTTGGCGCATTCGATATCAAACGCACTAATCTCGCGAATCCCCTCGATGTACAGTTTT
>CAZSRQ010000159.1:0-3192 GCA_964609335.1 uncultured Pseudomonadota bacterium | reverse complement strand
CAACTAGTTCGAAGAAAAGTTTATCTGACATTTCCAGCGGCAAAAACAAAAGAGGCGATTATCTGCGATATGTATGACCAGTTTAAAATCCGTTTCAATATTCGGACCGCTTCGGTGAATCAACAGGTGGGGCTGATTGCGCTGGAGCTTGAAGGTCCCAAAGACAAGATGGATCAGGCGATCGCTTTTTTTCAAAGCCGTGGAGTCGATGTAGAACCGGTCGAGATGAATGTGATTGAGGGGTAATGAGCGGTCAGCTATCAGCTTTCAGCCTTTGTTTTAAGCTGATAGCTGATAGCTTAAAGTGTTCTCACTATGATTTTAAATTCAATCTTAGAAAAAATTGGAAACACCCCGCTCTTAAGAATTCACAGTTTCGACAAAGAGATTAAAAATGTCGAAATTTACGCAAAGCTTGAATTCTTCAATCCTGGCGGATCGATCAAAGATCGCCCTGCGTATCGAATGGTTTCTGAGGCGATTCAGTCGGGTCATCTGACAAAAGACAAAGTGATCATGGATCCTACCAGCGGAAACACTGGTATCGCTTATGCCATGATTGGTGCGGCTCTCGGATATAAAGTAGAACTGGTGGTCCCTGAAAATGTCAGCCCCATGCGCAAAGGGACTGCGTTGGCTTATGGAGCGAAGTTGACCTACTCTTCCGCCATGGAAGGTTCGGATGGGGCAATCCGACTCGCAAAAAAGTTGAAAAAAGAAAATCCGGATTATTATTTCATGCCGGATCAATATAACAATGCGTTCAATCCCCAAGCTCATTACGATACGACGGGGGTTGAAATCTGGAATCAGACCGGTAAAAGAATCACCCATTTCGTCACCGGAATCGGAACCAGCGGCACTTTGATGGGAACCGGCCGGCGTTTGAAAGATTTTAATTCGAAAATCGGGGTTTATGCGGTAGAGCCGGATAACCCTTTACATGGCCTCGAAGGGTTGAAGCATATGCCTTCTTCGATCGTCCCTGGGATTTACAAGCCAAAGGATTTAGATGGAATTCTCCCAATCGCGACTGAGCCGGCATGGGAGCTGAGCGAAGCCCTTGCAAAGCAGGATGGAATATTTGTAGGACATTCCTCCGGTGCGAATTTATTGGGGGCATTAGAAATCGCCAAGAAAATCAAAGAAGGGGTTGTGGTCACAATTTTTTGCGATTCGGGAGAAAGATATTTGCAAATATGACTTTATTATCCGATTACGTGATTCAACAAATTTGTCTTCATGCTGAGAGAGAATATCCGCGTGAGGCTTGTGGTATGATCATCGGCCCGATCGGCAAAGAAAATGCGATTGGGGTTTTTCCGATTCAAAATATTCAAGATGAACTCCATGCGGAAGATCCTGAAAAATACAAAAGAACCGCCACCACCGCTTATTATATGAATCCGCAGCAGATCAAAATTGTTGAAAAAGAGGCGAAAAGCAAAAATTTTGAAACGAAAATCATTTATCATTCCCATCCTGATCATGAGGTTTATTTTTCGGATGAAGACAAGCTGATGGCTGCTCCGTGGGGAGAACCCAATAATCCGGATGTTTCCTGGATTGTGATTTCAGTCGAAAAAGGGAAGGCAAAAGCTTTAAGCGAATTCATTTGGGATACTGAAAAGAAAAACTACCTTGAAAAAAAGTTGTAACTACTTAGGTATCCAAATTGTTGTCATTCCCGCAGGCTTTTAAGCGGGAATCCCCCTGATCCAATTATTGAGTAAGGGGATCCCCGATAAAAGTGCTCGGGGATGACAATGAACTAAAAGGCCTGAGTAGTTACAAAAAATTAAAGAAATAAAAAATGGAAGTTCAATCTTTTTACCAAACCGGTGCAGTTTTTTATTTTTTTGCAATCGGACAAATTGTTTTTGGATTATTGGCCGGCATTTTTGCCGCTCTTTCGTTTGCTTATTCGACGAAAGATCATTCAGGGAAAAAAATTCTTGATCCCAAATGGAGAAAAGCAGCCTGGATCTGTCTGTTTATCATGGTTTTGATTATGCTCTTTCGCCCAGGTGGATTATTAATCAAATCTTAAAAGGAGATTGTTATGGCGATTAAAGTTCGAATTCCAACCCCGCTTCAGAAATTGACCCAGAATCAGGGAGAGGTCGAAGTCTCTGGAACAACGATTAAAGCTGCATTGGCCGATCTCGAAACAAAATATCCCGGAATGAAAGATCGTCTTTATGATGAAAAAGGGGTTTTGAGACGTTTCATCAACTTCTATATCAATGATGAAGATATCCGCTTTTTAAAAGGGGATGCGACGGAATTGAAAGATGGCGATGAACTTTCGATTGTTCCTGCGATTGCGGGTGGAAAAAGTTAAGTTGAGTGTTTATCGTGTTTGGAAATTTTGATTTTAACTGAAATGACCCCGTTTTGATTTTTCTTCCTCATTAAAATCATTCGAATTTCTTATCCGTACCGTTTGTAAAAATTTTGTTGTTCAAAATCATAAAATCAATTTTTGATTTTGTGAATTCCAGAGTCATTAAAAAGGAGAAAAGTATGAGTTCTATTGCCCCCCATGGTGGAAAATTAATCAATCGTTTGGTCAGTGAAAATGAGAAAGAAAGATTACTCGCCCGAATTTCATCTCTTCCAAAAATCACGATCAACTCCCGCGAGATGAGTGATCTTGATATGATCGCTTGTGGCGCTTTGTCTCCGCTTGAAGGGTTCATGAATAAAAAAGATTATGATTCGGTCGTTGAGTCGATGAGACTTTCGAATGGATTACCCTGGACGATTCCGATCACTCTTTCAGTCAAAAAAGAAGAGGCGGAAAAATATCCCTTGAATTCTGACATCGCGCTCTATTCCCCTTCGAATGAACCTTTGGCGATTTTGCATCTGGAAGAGAAATATTCCTACGATAAAAAAAACGAGGCGAAGAAGGTTTATAAAACCGAAGAAGAGGCTCATCCTGGAGTGGCGGCGATGTATGCCCAAGGGGAAGTTTATCTCGCTGGAAAAGTCTCTGTTTTAAATCGGGTGAAATATTCGAATTTTTTGCCATATCGAATTGATCCAGCCGATCTCCGAAAAACATTTGAAGAGAAAAAATGGAAGCGAATTGTCGGATTTCAAACCCGTAACCCGATTCATCGCGCGCATGAATACATCCAAAAATGTGCGTTGGAGATTGTCGATGCCCTTCTCGTTCATCCGCTG
>CAZSRQ010000158.1:0-3273 GCA_964609335.1 uncultured Pseudomonadota bacterium | reverse complement strand
GGGAGATTTTGATCTCTTGAAAAAAATCGAATCGGTAGGTGTTTCGCCAGCTTCTCCCAGAAAAATCGATATCTCCTGGTCGAAAGATTTTGAAAAAGATCAGCTGATTTTTCGTTACGGAACTTTCAAAACCCCTTATCAAGAAATTCCACTTCCCAGAGAAGTGAATCTTGCCCATGTTGAGTTTGTTCTCCCCAAAGGGATTTCAAATCCTCCGGTCTGCATTCATTTTGCTGCGACAGGAGATGAAGGATTTGGCTTAAGAAGACGGGGAATGGCGATTCCACTTGCAAAAAAAGGGATCGCCTCGCTGATTCTTGAAAATCCTTATTATGGACATCGTCGTCCCCCGGGTCAGGAAAAATACAAGTTAAAACAGGTGGCTGACTTAGGATTAATGGTGATTGCGGCAGTGCAAGAGGGGAGAGCGCTCGTTTCCTGGTTGAAACAAAATCAATACAAAAAAATCGGTTTAACCGGAATCAGCATGGGGGGATATGCCGCTGCACTGGTTGCGAGCCAGGTACGACAGCCATTAGCAGTGGTTTCTTGTTTGCCGGCTCACTCCGCTGAAACAGTTTTTCTCGAAGGGGCGATGAGAAAAGCGTGTCATTGGGATGTGTTACAGAAACAGTTGGGAAAAAATCGAAATGTGAAACGAAGGCTGAAAGAATTTTTTAGAATGTCTGATTTGAGAAATTATTCGATCCCTTTTTCTCCCTCGACTACTATTCTCGTTGCTGCGAAAGAGGATGCGATTGTGCCGTATTATTCTTCTCAGCTGCTGCATCAACACTGGAAAGGTTCAGAGCTTCGGATGATCAACGCCGGGCACGTTTCCGGTTTTTTATTTTATCGAAATGTTTTTCAATCGGCAATTATTGATGCGTTTGGGAAATTGTAAATGAGTCGATCATGTATTTTTTAAAATCATCTTCAACCCTATTTCAGACTCATTTAATTCTTAAAAGCTTTAAACATTGGACCGGAAAGGATTTAATCTCTCCCTCCATCCCTTCAGAAAAAGTGGTCGAAGTTTTGTTTGACTCCCCCTTCATTCTTGTTTCGCATGGAATCGAGAAAGACCCGATTTTAAATTGTGCAAATAACCGAGCATTACAATTGTGGGAGATGAGTTGGGAAGAGCTGACTCGAACCCCCTCCCGATTGACGGCGGAGCCGATGAATCGACAAGAGCGTGAAACTTTTCTCAAGCAGGTTCATGAAAAAGGATTCATAGATAATTATCAGGGAGTTCGAATTGCCAAAACCGGAAAAAGATTTCGGATTGAAAAGGCGATTGTTTGGAATTTGATTGGGGAAAATAAGGAGTATCAAGGGCAGGCGGCCTGTTTTGAGAGGGTGGTTTATTTGTAGAATAAAAGTTTACGATATTTTTTATCTTTGTTATGGGAATTGCCCCTCCTCTTAATCTTAAGCGGGGGAATAAAATCAAAGGAGATCTACCGTGGCCGAAGAAGTCAATAAAATCATCTTTTCAATGTCGAAAGTAAACCGGGTTCATCCCCCCAATAAACAGGTTCTGAAAGATATTTCTCTTTCCTTTTTTTATGGCGCAAAAATCGGGGTGCTCGGATTAAACGGTGCCGGGAAAAGTAGTCTTCTCCGCATTATCGCCGGAACCGATCAAGGTTACAGTGGTGAAGTCAATTTTTCTAAAGGATATACAGTTGGCTTTTTAGAACAAGAGCCGCAACTTGATCCGAATAAAACTGTGAAAGAGGCGGTTTCTGAAGGGGTTCAAGAGGTGGTCGATCTTTTAAGAGAGTTTGAAACGATTAATAACAGTTTTGCAAATCCAATGTCTGATGATGAAATGACGAAACTGCTCGATCGTCAAGCGGTGGTTCAAGAGAAGCTCGATCAGGCGAATGCCTGGGAACTGGATACCCGGCTTGAACTAGCGATGGATGCGCTTCGTTGTCCGCCCGATGATGCGAAGATTGAAAATCTTTCTGGGGGAGAAAAACGCCGGGTTGCCCTTTGTCGTCTTCTTTTGAAAGAACCCGATGTATTGCTTCTTGACGAACCGACCAACCATCTCGATGCCGAATCGGTGTTTTGGTTGGAGAGACATTTACAGCAATACAAAGGAACAGTTATTGCGGTTACCCATGATCGATATTTTCTCGATAATGTGGCGCAATGGATTTTGGAACTGGATCGTGGTCATGGAATTCCTTGGAAAGGAAACTATTCTTCTTGGTTGCAGCAGAAAGAAGAGAGATTAAAACAGGAAGAAAAAACAGATCAGAAAAGATTGAAAACACTCGATCGAGAATTGGAGTGGATTCGTCAATCCCCGTCTGCTCGCCGTTCAAAGAGTAAAGCTCGTATTTCGAATTACGAAATGTTGCTCAATCAAAATCTGGAAAAAGTTCAGGAAGATTTGGAAATTTATATTCCACCTGGCCCTCGTCTTGGAGAGTTGGTGATTCAGGCGCAAAACGTTTCGAAAGCTTACGGCGATAAACTGCTCTATGAAAATCTCAATTTCTCTCTTCCACAAGGGGGGATCGTCGGAGTGATTGGTCCCAACGGAGCTGGAAAGACGACTCTTTTCCGGATGATTATGGGGCTTGAGAAACCGGATAGCGGTACCTTCAAAGTAGGAGATACCGTCAAGCTGGGCTATGTCGACCAAAACCGTTTTGCTCCTGATGACAAGAGAACGATTTGGGAATGTATTTCAGGCGGAAACGATCTGATCAAACTCGGAACCCGCGAAGTCAACTCCCGCGCTTATGTCGCCCGATTCAATTTTTCCGGAACCGATCAGCAAAAACAGATTGCGGTGCTTTCAGGGGGAGAGCGAAACCGGATTCATCTGGCCATGACCCTGAAAGAGGCTGGAAATGTGCTTCTCCTCGACGAACCGACCAATGATCTCGATGTGAATACCTTGCGCGCTTTGGAAACCGCCTTAGAAAATTTTGTCGGATGTGCAGTCATTATCAGTCATGATCGCTGGTTTTTAGATCGTATTGCGACTCACATTCTGGCGTTTGAAGGAAATAGTCAGGTGACCTGGTTTGATGGGAATTTTTCTGATTATGAAGAAGACAAAAAACGAAGATTGGGAGTGGAGGCGGATAAGGTTCATCGGATTCGGTATAAAAAATTTAAGAAAGATTAGAGAAAGGTTGTTATTGATATTGTCTTTTTTTTAGAAGAAAATTCAACCTATGCTAAAAACACGCGATGAAGTTATTCAATCACTTTCTCAAGTGAAAAAAAAACTGCAATCAGAAT
>CAZSRQ010000157.1:0-3289 GCA_964609335.1 uncultured Pseudomonadota bacterium | reverse complement strand
CCGCCAGCACTCATCGCTGGATCCCGAAAGGAATGACTGTCGAATATCTCAAAAAAGCGGGAACCGATTTAAGAGCGATTGCCGAATTAAAGACTCCTCCCCGCTTTGAAGAGGCGGCCGATTTGCCGGTAACGGTCAGTGTTTTAGACAACCAAAATCAAATCATTTTTCGGGGGGTGATTTTGATGTGGGTATCCCCCAAAAAGAAATAGAACCTTTCATAACCTGAAGGATTTTATGACGAAAGAAATCAAAGATTTTTATTCGATTTCAGAACTCGCAAACGAATTTGATATCAGCCAACGGGCGATCCGCTTCTATGAAGAAAAAGCGCTTATCTCTCCCGCTCGAACCGAGGGAAATCAGCGGATCTACAATAAAAGAGATCGATCGCGTATCAAACTGATCCTCCGGGGAAAAAGATTCGGTTACAGCTTAGAAGAGATCGCCGAAATGATCGGAATGAGTGATACCGATGTGAACGAGATTTCACAAATCGAAACGACTCTCAAGTTCAGCGATAAGCGCTTGGCCTCGATCGAAGAGGATATGAGAGAATTAAGATTGCTAGAAAGAGATCTGCTCGGTTTTGTCGAAAGATTAAAAATTCGACTCGCCGAGTTAAAAAAAGAAGAAACACAAAAAGAAAAAAAGAAAGGAAAAAAAGATGGAAAATAATTCTTCAGACAACATTTTTCATTATTCAATCTCAGTTCCAGTTCGCTATGCAGATTGCGACATTTTAGGCCACGTCAACCATGCCAAAATGTTTACTTATATGGAAGAGGCTCGGGCTAATTATCTTGTTGATGTTCTAGGGATGGGATTTACAGCAAGCGAAACTAATCCAACTAGTTCCGCCCTCTTAGCAGAAGCAAAATGCACTTATAAATCTCCCGCTAATTTTGGCGATGCTTTGCTCGTTAAAACTCGTGTACTAAAACTCGGAAGATCAAGCTTCGTAATGGATTACGAGATTACCAAAGAAAACGATTCGCGATTAGTGGCTATGGGAGAAACTATCGGAGTTTTTTACGATTTTAAAACTCAAACAAGTGCTCCTCTCTCTAATCTCTTACGAGAAAAAATAGAAAAATTTGAGAAAAAGAAATTCTAAAAGGAGTGATGCATGAAACCCTGTTTTGAAAATGTCGAAGCACCAAAAATTTCCTGTAAAACGGAAACTCTTGATCTTCCTCCAGTCCGCTGGCCCAAGAAAATCGAGGAGTTTGAACATCAAAACAAGAAATATCGCATTCGACCGATTGATCTAAAAGATATTCCGATTGTCGCTTCCCTTTACAATACTTACTATCCGCATCTTTACCAATCTTCCCGTCATTTTCTTTTGGAAGAATCTTTTTACAAAACGGAAGCAGCACTTCTTTCGAACTGGGAATCGGATTCTCTCGAAAAAAATTATTTTATCGGTTTGATTGAAACGGTTCCAGAAAATGAAATCATTTTTGCTTTTGGTGCCTGGAAAGATCCGCATGATCGGATGATTCAGGCATTGGCAATCGTTTTAAAACCGGAATATCGCGGAGTCGATCTTGCTCATTACCCAATGGATTACCTGAATCGCATCATCGAAGAATCGGGAGTCGATTACGCCTTTGGAACCGCTCAAGCAAGAGATGTCATTGCACAAAAAATTTGCCTTCGGGGAGGATATAAATTTGGCGGAATCATGCCTGGAGCTTTCCGCTGGTCATTCGACGGAAAAACCTATTATCGGGATATGCTCATTTACGTCTATAAATTCTTTAACGGAGCCGAAAAATATAGCACGAAACCGAAAGATTGGCAGCTCGCTGATAAAGTATCCGAGGTATTTACCGGACTTCATGCCCTCACAGATCAGGATGTATAAATGGAGGGTCGAATTCATTCGACAGGATTTTAATTTTAGTCGAATGAATTCGACCCTACAAAAAATCATAAGGGAGAAATATTCATGTCTTACCAAACCCTCATCACCGAAGAATCCAATGGCCTTCTAAAAATCACCCTCAACCGACTGGAAAGCTATAACGCTCTCAACTCGGAGATGATCCAAGAACTACTCGACCTTTTCATCCGCACTGAGAAGAACAACAGCTGTCGAGCGATTCTCATCACCGGAAAAGGAAAAGCATTCTGCTCGGGCGGAGATGTGAAAAGTTTTTTTCAGGCATTCGAAAATGAAGAAGCTGACACTCTTTTCCATCATATGCCAACCCAACTCCACGACATGATTCTCGTGATGAAGCAGTTGAACAAACCGATCCTCGCCGCAGTCAACGGAGCGGCAGTTGGTGCCGGTTTCTCACTCGCGGCAGCGGCTGATTTAATCGTTGCCTCCGAAAGTGCCTATTTCAGTCTGGGATATTTGAAGATCGGACTTTCTCCCGATGGAAGCTCCACCTTTTTTCTTCCGCGTGTTTTAGGGCCTCACAAAGCGTTTGAACTTTTGACGCTCGGAGAAAAATTGACTCCAGCTGAAGCAAAAAACCTCGGATTGGTGGCAAAAATTTTCTCCGATTCCAGTTTCGAAACAGAATCTCTTCAACTCGCCCATCGTCTCGCAGAGCTCCCGACCCAGGCAGTCGCAGTTGGGAAAAAATTGATTTTCAACAGTTTCGAGAACTCCATTGAAGCTCAACTGAATCTGGAAACCCAGGGAGTAAAGAAAACCGCGTTTAGTCAGGATTTCTTTGAAGGGGTGAGCGCCTTTGTCGAGAAACGAACTCCCCAATTTAAAGGGGAATAAGACTTATCAAGAGGAAATCGGATGTCACAAAAATCCAGCTCAGAAATAAAAATAGAAGCAATCAAAGGAAAATATTTTCACAAGGATCTTGAACTAGTCGATTGCACAATCTGGCACAAATACTTGAGGTATGGAAAAAACTTTACGCAAGCGTATATCTAGTCCCCTTCCCTTTTCCATGCTGAATCAAGAGCCCCTCTTTCACCATTCTTTGAAGATGAACTTTAATGGTATTTCGATTGGCATGGGTAATCGATTGAATCATGGCATTACTTGCGCTTCCATGTTCTTTTACAATTTTCAAAATTTCTCCGGTAATCTGCGGCATTTTCGTAAACTTTTTCTCCCGATCAATTTTTTCGATCAACCTATTTTTTTGCGATTGAAGGGAATGAAGAAAAAATAAAATCCACGGTTCGAAATCTTCCTCTTCTTTTCCCAACTGTTTCTGAGAACGGCGCAGTGCCAAATAATAGCGTTCTTTCTGAGTCTCAACGATCTGTTCCAGGGAACTATAAGGGACATAACCATATCCTT
>CAZSRQ010000156.1:0-3461 GCA_964609335.1 uncultured Pseudomonadota bacterium | reverse complement strand
ATATTTCCAATTTAATGCTTGTTTGTCCGAAATGTGTAAAGCCGGTAAGAATTTCCAAGAAAATTGTCGATAAGAAAAAAGTTCGAGTTTGTAAAAAATGCGAAGAAGTCATCGGTGTCCATGTATAGCTCTTAGTAGTCAGCTTTCAGTAAACACCAGTCATCCAGCAAATGCTGATGACTAAATCCTGAATGCTGGAATGGTTTTATGGCAAATTCACAGTTTGAAGAATTTTATAAAAGTGAAGTGATTCCGCAATTGAAGAAGGAGTTGCAAACCACAAGTGTCATGAGATTGCCTCGTCTTTCAAAAATTGTGGTCAACAGCTCGATTTCTGAAGCGGTTCAAAACTCCAAGGCGTTGGATGGAGCTGCTCTTGAAATCCAGGCGATTACCGGTCAAAAGCCGGTGATTACCAAGGCAAAAAAATCGATTGCCAGTTTCAAGTTGAGGGAAGGGCAGGCGATTGGAGTCTGCGTTACTTTGCGACGAAAAAGAATGTATGAGTTTTTGAGTCGCCTGATCAATCTTGCACTCCCCAGAGTAAGAGATTTTAAAGGGGTTTCAGCAAAGTCTTTTGATGGTCGTGGAAATTATACTTTGGGAATCACCGAGCAGATTATTTTTCCAGAAATCAATTATGACAAAGTCGACAAAATTCGAGGGATGAATATTACGATTTGTACCACGGCAAAAACCAATGAAGAAGCTTATGCGCTTCTAAAGGCGATGGGGATGCCTTTTAAAAGTTAAATAAGTTTTATTATGTAAAAGTACTCTATATGGCTAAAAAATCACTCATTGCAAAAGCAAAAAGAAAAGCGAAATTTAAAGTAAGAGCTTATAACCGGTGTCCTCTTTGTGGACGTCCAAGGGCTTATCTAAGAAAATTTGCTTTATGTCGTCTCTGTTTTAGAAATTTGGCAAGAAGAGGGGAAATCCCAGGATTGATGAAAGCGAGTTGGTAGAAAAGAAATAGAGTTGCAGATCCGTTTACGATCTGTAAATTCGCAATAATTTTAAGGTGTCTTATTATGATGACTGATCCGATTTCAGATATGTTAACCAGAATTAGAAATGGAATTCATGCCAAAAAAGAGGTGGTAGAAATTCCTTTTTCGAAGCTTCGATTGGGGATTTTAAAAATATTGAAAAAAGAGGGTTACATTGGATCGATTACAGAAACATCCGATCAATCGAAAAGCAAAATTTTGGTAACGCTTCGCTACGACGCACAAAAACAACCTGTCATTACCAGTCTGGAAAGAGTCTCTCGTCCTGGAAGGCGGGTATATGTCAGTTATCAGGATGTAAAACCGGTTCTAGGTGGGATGGGGCTCTCAGTTCTCTCAACTTCAAAAGGGTTGATGAGCAATGGTGAGGCAAAAGAAAACAAAATTGGTGGAGAGCTTCTCTGCACCGTATGGTGATTAATTATGTCAAGAGTTGGAAAAAAACCTATTCTGCTTTCTGAAAAAGTGAAAGCAACATTTCAAAACGGTGAGCTTCAAGTTCAGGGGCCGAATGGTACATTGGCGATGAAGATTCCGGCTGAAATTACAGTCGAGATTGACTCAAAGCAGATGGTTCTCAACCGTCGAAATGAAGAAAGACTGACCAAGTCAAAGCATGGTCTTGTCCGTTCCCTTGTCCAAAACATGGTGAACGGAGTTGATCAGGGTTTTGAAAAAAATTTGGAGATTACCGGAGTAGGTTATCGTGCCGAGGTAAAAGGGGATGACTTACATCTTTCTCTGGGTTTTTCGCATCCTGTCACTTATCCGATTCCAAAAGAGATCAAGGTTTCTGTTGAAAAGCAGACAAAAATCAAATTGAAAAGTGCTGACAAACAGCGTTTAGGACAGGTCACTTCCGAGATTCGAAGTATTCGTCCCCCTGAACCGTATAAAGGGAAAGGGATTCGCGATGTCAATGAGGTCGTTCGCCGCAAAGCTGGTAAAGCAGCGGCTTCAACAGGTGGTAAAGGAAAATAGTTATGTCTATAAAAAAAGATAATTCCAGAATTCGTCGTAAGAGAAGAATTCGAAAAAAGATTAGCGGAAGTGCTGAACGTCCCCGTCTTACCATTTTCAAGAGTATTAAGCATATTTATGGTCAGATCGTGGATGATAGTGCTGGAGCTACTTTGGTGTCGGTCTCTTCAAGTCTTAAATCTTTTTCGGCTTCTGGTGGAAATGTTCAGGGGGCAACGTTGGTCGGAGCGACATTGGGAGAAGAAGCGGTAAAAAAGGGGATTCAAAAGGTGGTGTTTGACCGGAATGGTTATCGTTACCATGGCAGGGTAAAAGCTTTAGCGGATGCTGCCAGAGAGAAAGGTTTGCAGTTTTAACCGATCCCCGTCACCGCTCTGTGATCCGAAGAGTAGGTTTTTTGGGGTTCAGTAGAAAGAAAGCAAATTTAAAATGAGAAAAAAAATCAATTTTTCAGAATTAGAACTGACCGATAGGGTTGTGCATATTAGTCGTGTCGCGAAGGTAGTAAAAGGTGGAAGAAGGTTTAGCTTTAGTGCTCTGGTTGTTACAGGAGATGGAAAAGGCTATGTGGGAGTTGGTTTGGGAAAGGCGAAAGAGGTTCCAGAGGCGATTCGCAAAGCGAGTGAACAGGCTCATCGCAAGTTAATCAAGGTTCCGGTTCGAAATACCAGTATTCCCCATGAAATTATCGGACGGTTTGGTTCAGCCCGTGTTCTGTTAAAGCCAGCTTCGGTAGGTACCGGGGTTATTGCAGGGGGAGCGGTGAGGGCGGTTGTGGAGTCGGTTGGAATTCATGATATCTTAACGAAATGTATCGGAACTGATAATCCTCACAACGTGGTCAAAGCGACTTTGAATGGTTTAAGTCGATTGAAAATTCCAGAAGTTTATCTAGCGATGAAAAAAGCAAGTTAAAAAGGATTTTAGAATGTCATCTTCCAGTTTAAAAATTGTTTTAAAAAATGGTGTGATCGGTTCTACCGAACGTCAAAAACAGACTGTGTTGGGATTGGGACTCAAATATCGTCATGCCACAAGAAATGTGAAGGATACCCCGGCTATTCGAGGGATGATCTCCAAGGTAAGGCATCTGGTTGAAGTGGTAAAACATGAGAGTAAGCCATCGCAACTCTCCCTGGTTCCTGAATATGAGTTGGGATCTGTTTCTGAAAAAATTTTGAAACCGAAAAAAGTCTCAAAAAAACCTGTCGCCGCTGAAACTTCGGATGAGAAACCTTCCAAACAAGAAAGTAAAAAACCGAAAAGCGATTCCAGAAAAGAAAAAGTGGTTCATACAAAAAAAGAAAAAACAAAATCGGTCAAATCTGAAAAAGTAACTGCCAAAAAAAGTGTAAAAAAGGTTAAAAAGTCATGAGTAATTATTTATCAAATCTAGAATCTCCTCCCGGGGCGACTAAAAAGAAAAAACGATTAGGTCGAGGAGACTCCAGTGGTCATGGAGGAACT
>CAZSRQ010000155.1:0-3490 GCA_964609335.1 uncultured Pseudomonadota bacterium | reverse complement strand
CCAAAGTGACCCTTCGACCCGCTTCGCGGAAGCTTCAGCGAGGCGAGCAAGCTCAAGTCGTGTCCCAATTGGGTAAAACTGGGACAGGGTGAGCGTAGTCGAACCATCAATTAGGATTTACGCAAGAGATCCATTGATCAGTGGGCGCAACACCTTGCGCCCCCTATATTTTTAAATTCCCTTCCAAAGGGTATTTTTCTACTTCAAGGCAGACGATTCACTGACACCTTTCCTTCATTTTTCGTTTTAAAAAAACCGGCTCCATTTCATCAATCATTTAAAGGACTAAACAACCGTTTATTTCCTTTGATTCTCTTTTCCATTTCTTATTTTTAAAAATTCCAAGGGTAAAATCGTACCTCTTCCGGTTCGCATAAAAAATCTGCCAAATTTCCGACGCGCTCAACTCATTGATTTAATTGGATGTTAACATCGCCCCTTTCTTAACAGTCTGGCACATCTCTTGCCATTCTTAATAACCAAACAACAAACGATTCAAATTCTTTTCACCATTTCTTGAGAGGAGTTTCTTTATGATAAAAAATATTCCCTCCCTGTTTTTGGTTGTTCTCTTGGGACTCTGTTCCATCCTTTTTATCCATTGCGGATCGGGAGGAGGTTCTTCCGGTCCGGTTTCCACCACTGTCGGAAAGTTGGGGGTCGGTTCGGTCGCCACTTTGGATTTGGGGTCGAGCGGAAGTGGAGTGATCAACTTTGAAGGTTTGACCGGAAATGAGCAGTTTATTTTGGCCACCTCCTCGGTCAGTCAAAGCCCGGGTTCAAACTCCATCGGGGTTGGGAGTTTATCCGGAGAAACGATCCAATGGAAAGTCGATCCACTTCCTCCAATGGGGGTCGTTTCCCGCAAAAACTCCGAGTCGTTTTTCGATGCCACTTCAGTCCTTCATGAAAACCTGAGAAGTATCGAGGGGGATGTGGCACTCTCGATGAACCGTTCTGAAAATCAAAATTCTTCCCGTCTTGCCCTGGATTCAAGTAGCCCCTGTGCGGGAAAAAACCGGAACACAGAAGGTCAGGTCGTCCAGTTAAATATTCTCAATAGCCTGAGCGGGGGAAGTTACGAATCCAGAAGCTTTGATGTGGTTTACGTCAGCGAAAACTTTATCGCTTACCGTGATCAAAGAGATCGGGGAGCTTTAAATGATTCAGATCTTCGCACTGTGATGGATGGTTTCGAAGCGAAGATTGACCAAGAGCGACAGATGTTCGGCCGAGAATCAGATCGGGATGGAAATGGAAAAGTCGGCGTCGTGTTTAGCTCAATACTCAACAATCTTGGCGGGTCGGGAGGCATTGTCACCGGATATTTTTACGCCATTGATCTTTATTCCAACTATTCTGCCTCCAATTGCGGGGAGTTCATTTATAGCCACGTTCCTGGCGGATTTATCTCCCGCAACTTTTTCTTATCCAATACAGGCCCGACTGTGCTTCCCCACGAACTCCAGCATGCGATCAATTACAACCAACACGTTTTTGTGAACCATGGAAGCTCATCCGATTCTGGACCGCACAACGAGGGAAAAAGCCATTTTGCAGAAGATTTGGTGAACAATTTTACCTCTACCAGTGCTGAAAATCCATCGAGAGTGGAGCTCTGCCTGGCACTTCCACTCTCCGCTTTTATTGATGGAACCTCTCTTGCGGATCGAGGCTGCGCCTATCTTTACTATCGATATCTGTATGAGCAGGCCGAACTGGGAAATTTCCCTGGGGTAAAAAACGGAACTGAATTAATGGGCAAAATGGAATCAACTTCGCTTACCGGGTTTGATGCGATTGAGAATGCGATTGGAACTTCTGCCAAAGATGTTTCGCTCAACTTCTTCATCGCCCTTTATCTTTCAAATACCGGTCTCACCTCGGACAATCGATACAATTTTACCGGGATCAATTTACGAGGTCCCCAAAATGACAACCGCGGAACTTATCTGAATGGACCGGGAGTTTCGGATTTGACAAGCCTTCCAACCGCCCGATCGGTTTCCGCCATGAGTGCCGATTACGCACAAATCAGTGGAAGCGCGATCAAACAAGCCTCCAACGCCCTAAAATTCACAGTTCCAGCCTCTTCAGATATTCGTGCCGTGATTATCCGGGTTCCGGATGAATAGAGGAAGAGTTGGGGGTTAGGAGTTGGGGGTCGGGAGTTTGGGGTTAGGGGTAAAAAAACTCCTAACTCCCGACCCCCAACCATTAAGAAACTGTCTTCTTGACCATCTTCTCATAAACAAATAAAACTCCCAAAATGGGATTCAACTGCGGTATCGTCGGACTACCTAACGTCGGCAAATCAACTATTTTCAACGCTCTCACACATGCAGGTGCGGAGGCAGCGAATTATCCATTCTGCACGATCGATCCAAATATCGGAGTCGTTCCGATGAACGATCCGCGATTGCAAGAAATCGCCAAACTTTTCAAACCGGAAAAAATTCTCCCGACCACCGTCGAATTTGTCGATATAGCCGGGCTCGTCAAAGGAGCCTCCAAAGGGGAAGGGCTCGGGAACCAGTTTTTGGGACATATCAAAAGTGTCGATGCGATCGCGCATATCGTTCGCTGCTTTGAAGATCCGAATGTCGTGCATGTCGAAGGCTCGATTGATCCACTTCGTGATATCGAAGTCATTAATACCGAACTCTGTTTGGCCGATCTAGCCACTGCAGAAAAACGGCTTGAAAAACAAATCCGCCTTGTCAAAGCGGGGGATAAACAAGCAACTGCCGAAGCAAATGTGTTGGAAAAAATAAAAAAATCGTTAGATCAAGGAATTGCTATTCGCGCGCTTTCGTTAACGGATGAAGAAAAACTTCTCGTTCGCGAACTTTTTTTCATCACCGCAAAACCGGTTCTCTATGTCGCCAATGTTGGGGAGAAAGAAATTCATACTCCCTCCGATGCCGTCAAAGCGGTGCAGGATCTCGCCAAGAAGGAAGGAACTGAATGCGTCGTTCTTTCCGGAGCGATTGAATCAGAAATATCCTCCCTTCCAGAAGAAGAACAGGAAGCGTTTCTCAAAGATCTGAATCTTACCGAGTCGGGATTAAACCGAATGGCAAGGGCGGGATATAAAATCTTAAATCTTATTTCCTATTTTACCGCCGGCCCGAAAGAGGTGAGAGCTTGGACGATTCAACAAAACACAAAAGCTCCACAAGCTGCCGGAGTGA
This sequence comes from uncultured Pseudomonadota bacterium, assembly GCA_964609335.1. GTDB lineage: Bacteria > UBA10199 > UBA10199 > JADFYH01 > JADFYH01 > CAZSRQ01. The sequence goes on along the minus strand of CAZSRQ010000155.1, from coordinate 296 downwards.
TTCATACTGATTTTGAGAAGGGGTTCATCAAGGCGGAGATTTATCATTTCGATGATCTGATCCAATGCGGATCGGAACAGACGGTAAAAGAAAAAGGGCTCATGAGACTCGAAGGAAAAGAATATGTCGTCAAAGATGGAGATATTATTTTCTTCCGGTTTAATGTTTGAGTTTTCTTTCAACGTCTCTCCCAAAGCCACTCTTTAATTCATCTTCAAGAAATTTAAGAAAACATGTGTCTACTCAGGTACCCAATAGGGACATGGTGAGTGTAGTGCAACGGAGTCGAACCATCA
>CAZSRQ010000154.1:0-3847 GCA_964609335.1 uncultured Pseudomonadota bacterium | reverse complement strand
ATTGAATTTAAAAAAAACCTACCCCATACTCACCCCAAGTAAGTTAATGCACGGAATTATCGGACTTTTTTGAAATTAGTTGCTCTCTAAAATCTGAAATCTGAAAACGGAATGACAATAGTCGTAAATCATTATTTTTATTGTATTTTAGGCTCCGGATGCCCATCCACCCTCAATTGGAAAAGAAAGTAAGGGGGAACACAAGCCCCCTCCCCTTTGGGTGTCCTTGAGCAGATATAATCATCCCGGCAAGGATGCGAATCATCACATTTCCGAAGAGTCGCCGGGCGAACATTTTCAGCAATACATTGGTTGAAAGGATTATTTTTCGCCAAGCATTGATTGAAACCCTGAAGAATCGCAATGACGCCGCAGGTAGAGTTTGAATCGATCTTTTCACAATGGGCCGCACAGAGCCCGTTTGGAAAACCGACCGAATTGACTTCGCAGACATTGCCCAATCCACAAGAAGAGTTTTTGAGTTGAATGATTTTATCCTGATGGAGATTTTCATTTTCGATCATTGTTCCGATCTCACACGGTTTTCCAATCGCCGATTTTTCAACCGGAAAGCATTGGCCGACTTTTTCTTCCTTGGAACTTCCCACCCGAAGACATTCGAATCCTGGATTACATTTCCATTCGGCGAATGCCGAATCGCCCAGTCCACAATGCGAGCCCCAATCCCCTTCTCCGACATCCGCATGTTCTGACAAGGGACGAGCCGGATTCGCAGAGCCGAGTTTTGCCAAGCTTTCTAAAAATTCTTTTCGACGGATCAAATCTTTTAAAAGATGAGGGGAAGCGGCAGTTTGAATTCCATTTCCGACCACAGTTCCTGGCAAATCTTCACCCAGCAAATGAAATCCAGCGACCGTTCTCGCCTGATGACAACCGACACAAGAAAGATCATTCAATCTTCGAAGCAATATCGCGGGAGATTTGAGATATCGATTATTTTTCAAATCGAGAGAGATAAAATCCTGTTCTTTAAACAATTGATCAAAAGGACGATTGGCTAGACGAGCTAAACCATGTGGAGCAACATCGATCGCTTTTTTAGTCAGAAATTTTTCGGGTATCACAGCAATTCCCTGATCAATTTTGGAAATATTTTTTGAATCTTTGATCCAATTTAAAAGCTCTGATTTTAGAGTTTGATTTTTTTTCAGAGAGTTCAGATCGGGAGTATTTTCAAGTTCGGCAGGAATCAGAAAAGATCGCGTCGGATCGTAATGAAAAACCCGCATCAGATATTCTGCATGACCCGCCAAATCAGGACGAATCGTCGAAGGCCAGCGAACCGATTGGAGATTGATCTCAATCGATTTTGTTCGTTCCGGTTTCAATAATTTGGAATTGAGTGCTCCTTCTTCAGAAATCAATTGATCCGTGAGAGCCTTCCCTTTCAAGTTTTTTGGGATGAACCACCGATTTGCAATCGCCTGACAATTTGTTTTTCCATTTTCATCTAATCCCCAAGTGACAAAATTAATCGTGAGTGGAAGTCTTGAAGTAATGAGCTCCCCTTTTGTTTTTGTTTTATAAGCGAGTCGATAGATGAATCGAATCTCTCCACAGGCATTCGGCGTAAATGGTTGACGATCCATTCGATTCGAAATCCCCACCAATTCAAAATGGGCCTCAGCACTTTTCAACCATCGACTGTCAAACAGACGATGCGGATATTTCATTCCGACTCCAAGACGTGGAAAATCTCGAATTCGAATTTCATTCAAATCGTTTTCAATCGTTTTCACCAAAGAGCTGTAAGCGGGATTGGAAAGAAGCTGCGCATTGTTAAAATCATGAGCGGCTTTACCAGCGATTCTTTCTGAAAACTGAAATCCATTTTTTTCAAGTGGAATGAGGATTTTCGGATCGGTAATTAAAACGAGCGGATCTTTTTCTTCGGCGAAAAGAAAATTTTGGGAAGAAAATAGGAGAAAAGTGAAAAGTAAAAGAAGTTTTAAAAAAATATTTTTGTTTTCTGAATTCATACTTTTATGGTTTGAAAATCGAACTGTGGTTTATGTCATTCATTAAAATCCCCTTCTCCCTCCAAGCATTGGTATCTACACAAGTCGGTAGACATAGAATAATAGGTCATTGCAAGGAGGGTCCCTCCCTTAGAAAAAGGGAGGTTAGGAGGGATTTAGTGCAACCAAGTCTTAAAAAACTCGAATTCCTAGCACTAAATCCCCCTTAATCCCCCTTTTTCAAAGGGGGAAACCGTCATAAAATACTCAAAAACACTCATTCTCCCGACTTGTGTAGATACCAATGCTCCAGGAGAGAAGGGAAAAATAAATTAAGAAATCTTATTGAAGAAACAAATAAATATCTACTTTTTGTTTCTTGGCATCATACTTGCTCTTCCACACGAGCATGTCTTCACTCCTTAGCCATATCTATTCCGCAGGACTGATCGGAATCGACGCTCACCTGATCGACGTCGAACTTCACATCAGCCTCGGCCTCCCAACCTGGAATACGGTCGGTCTGCCCGAATCGGCAGTCAAGGAAAGCAAAGAACGAGTCATCTCCGCCGTCCATACCTGTGGATATGAATTCCCCTACCGAAAAATCACTATCAATCTAGCCCCGGCCAATATCAAAAAAGAGGGAACCGCCTATGATCTTCCGATTGCGATTGGACTTCTGTCAGCAGCCGATCTCCTTCCACAAAAGAGAGCGAGAGAATATCTGATTGTGGGAGAGCTTTCGCTCACCGGCAAAGTGAGAAAAATACGAGGTGCACTTTCTATTGCCCTACTGGCACGCGATCTAAAACTGAAAGGGGTGATTCTTCCCGCCGAAAATTACTGGGAAGCTTCGGTGGTCGAAGGGATAGAAATTTTGGCGGTTGAAACGCTTCCGCAGGTAGTCGACTTTTTGGTGCTTGATAAACTCATTCCTCCTCCAGCCATCCAACCAGAAGTTAAAAAGAAAGAGTTGTCTGAAGTTCTCGATTTTTCGGATGTCCGTGGACAGGCCTACGCCAAACGAGCGTTGGAGATTGCTGCCGCAGGCTTTCACAATATTCTTTTGATGGGACCACCCGGCACCGGTAAAACAATGCTTGCTTCCAGACTGCCAACTATTCTTCCCGAGATGAGTTTCGAGGAATCACTGACAACGACGAAAATTTACAGCTTGATGGGAATGATCGCCAAAGGAGATTCATTGATCAAAAATCGCCCGTTCCGTTCTCCTCATCATACGATTTCCGATGCAGGATTGATCGGGGGTGGAACCCATCCCAAACCGGGCGAAGTCTCTTTATCTCATCATGGAGTTTTATTTTTGGATGAACTGACGGAGTTTCATCGGCATGTCTTAGAATCGCTTCGTCAACCGCTCGAAAGCGGTTCTGTCACGATTTCTCGTGCAGTCCAATCGATCACTTATCCTGCACGCTTTCTTCTGGCGGCAGCGATGAACCCCTGCCCTTGCGGCCATCATGGAAATCCTTATAAAGCGTGTCAATGCAGCCAGATTCAACTTCAGCGATATAAGACAAAAATCTCCGGCCCTCTGCTCGATCGAATCGATCTTTGCGTTGAAGTTCCAGCGATTACTTTTGAAGAGTTGAGAGATTCGCGACCAGAAGAAAGTTCAGAAAAAGTTCGCGAACGGGTCACTCAAGCACAAATCTCCCAATCGAAAAATCTTTCAGAACATGGAATCCGCTTCAACTCTCAGATGACTCCACGATTGATCAAAAAAATGTGTAAAACTGATGATGCCGGAGAAAAAATTTTAGAGCTAGCGATGAAAAAATGGCAGCTCTCCGCCCGTGCTTTTAACCGGATTTTAAATGTGGCGAGAACGATTTCGAATCTGA
>CAZSRQ010000153.1:0-3847 GCA_964609335.1 uncultured Pseudomonadota bacterium | reverse complement strand
TGCTCGCCTCGCTGAAGCTTCCGCGAAGCGGGTCGAAGGGTCACTTTGGATGATTGACTCAAGAGATATAATTAAATTTTGATTATTTGATGATTTGTCCTATTTACTTTTTTGAGAATACTCAAGTATTTATTCCATCTCTCATGAAAAAAGTTGCGATTTTTTCGAGATAAATTCCAAAATCGGAGAAGTTTTGAAATCAAAAAAAACAAAACTGAAAAAACCTTTTTTCATCACGTTCGAAGGAATCGAGGGATCGGGTAAAAGTACCCAAATTAGACTTCTGGCAGAGTTTTTCAAAAAACAAAAATTTTCTGTTCTTTTGACAAGAGAGCCGGGAGGGACAGAAATCGGAAATCAAATTCGGGAAATCGTTCTTCACTCCAAAAACAAAAAGATGGTTTCCTTGTCTGAACTTTTTCTTTATGCCGCCGATCGTGCTCAACATATTGAAGAGGTGATTCGTCCAGCGTTGAAAAAACGCCAGATAGTTCTTTGTGATCGTTTTACCGACTCGACGATTGCTTATCAGGCGGAGGGGAGAAAAATCTCCAGAAAAATGATTGATCGATTGAATGAAATGGCAACTTCAGGATTGAAACCGGATCTTACTTTTTTAATCGATTGTCCCGTCTCTGTTGGACTCAAACGGGCTAAGAAAAGGATTTTGGGGCAGATAAATAAAGAAGAGCGGTTTGAAAAAGAGAAAATCTCGTTTCATGAGAAAGTCCGAAAAGGGTTTTTGAAAATTGCGAAAGAAGATCGATCGCGGATGGTGGTGATCGATGGGATGAAATCTCCGGAGGAGATACATCAGGAGATTTTAAGACAATTGAAAAATATAAAATCTCCCCCTTTGAAAAAGGGGGATTAAGGGGGATTTATTGCTGGGAGCAAAGAAGAGCATTTATTTTTTCACGTTCATAGCAATAAATCCCTCCCAACCTCGCTCCGTCGGCCTGCTTCGCCAGAGCTTCAGCAAGGCAAGCATAGCCTTTGGCGACGCTGACCCTTTTCCAAAGGGAGGAGTGATTATTTAAAAATATGAAAATCATCGGTCATGAAAAAACCATTCAATATTTAGATCGATTGGTCGAATCGAACAAGATTCCGCATGCGATGCTTTTTACCGGTCCGCAAGGGATTGGTAAAAAGTTGGTGGCGAAATTTTTTGTTCAGAAGCTCTTTTGTCTGGAAAAAGAAAAACCGTGTGGAAAATGTTCTTCTTGTTTAAAGCTTGAAAAGCTTGAGCATCCTGATCTTTTCTGGATTGAGCCTGAATCGAACAATATCAAGATTGATCTGATTCGAAATTTGAAAAAGAGTTTGAGTTTGGCACCGTTTGAATCGGCTTATAAAGTAGCAGTTTTGGTCGATGCGCATCATTTGAATTTGGCCGCTTCGAATGCCCTTTTGAAAACGCTTGAAGAGCCGCCGGTAAATACCCTGATTATCCTGATCAGCTCTCTTCCCCATTTTTTTCTGAAGACGATTTTATCGCGATGCCAGAAGATCTATTTTTCCCCATTAAATCCTTCGGAAACAGAAAAAGTGTTAAAGCTCCACGGAAAAAAAGATTTTTTCGATTTGAAACTGATTGAGGCGGTTGAAGGCTCTCCAGGCTTGGCGCTTTCCTTCTCAGAAGAGGTTTATGAACAGGTTGAGAAAAAAATTCTTCCTTCCCTAGAATCTTCCCCTAAAGACCTGCTAAAGCTTTTGGAGGTAGCTGAAAATATTGCCTCAGAAGAAGAGACGCATGAACCGCTTCTAAATCTGCTCGCGATTCGGTGGAAAGAAAAAGTAATTTCGAGCAGGTATCCCAACGATTTGAAAAAATTCGACCAGATTTTTGAGACGAGAAGATTGCTTCAACGAAATGTGAATCCGCTTCTCGCTTTTGAAAATCTGTTTATTCAGTTATGTCTATAGTTCAGAGGAAATATCCATGAAACATTTTTATCTCACCACCGCGATCGATTATGTGAACTCAATTCCGCATATCGGAACTGCCTACGAAAAAATCGGCGCCGATGTTCTCGCCCGGTTTTTAAGGATGGATGGAGTTAAAGTTCACTTCCAGATGGGAAATGACGAGCATTCCACAAACGTCCAAAAATCCGCCCTAGAAAAAGGGATGGAGCCCAAAGCGTATTGCGACGAGATGCGTGAAAAATTCACTGAGATCTGGAAAAAACTTTCCATCAGTTATGATGATTTCATCCAGACGAGCGAACCACGTCATCACAAAACTTCCCAAAAACTTTTCGAAACCATTCTCGCCAACGGAGATATTTATGAAGGGGAATATGAGGGATGGTATTGCGAATCGTGCGAGGCATTTTACACCGAAAAAGATCTGGTGAACGGCGAATGCCCCAATCACAAGCAGAAACCGAAATGGTTGAAAGAAAAAAATTATTTTTTCAGGCTTTCAAAATATCAACAGCTGCTTCTTGATCATATTTCAAAAAATCCGAAATGTATTCTTCCTGAAATCCGACGCAATGAGATTGTCAGTCTCATCCAACAAGGATTGCAGGATATCTCGGTCTCCCGATCGGGATTTGACTGGGGGATCCCAGTTCCTTCCAATCCCAAACATGTCATCTATGTCTGGTTTGATGCGTTGATTAATTATCTCACGGCGGTCGGTTATGGAGTGGATGACGAAAAGTTCAAAAAATGGTGGCCGGCGCAATTGCATGTCATCGGAAAAGATATTACCCGGTTTCATTGTGTCATCTGGCCTGCGATGTTGATGAGTGCCGGAATTGCGCTTCCTGAAACGGTGTTTGGTCACGGATTTGTTTATCTCAAAGGAGAAAAGATGAGCAAAACGTTGGGGAATGTCGTGACGCCGCTCGATGTGATCAACCAGTTTGGTGCCGATCCGCTCCGATACTATCTTCTTCGTGGCTCCAGCTTCGGTTCCGATGGGAACTTTACCTGGGATGAATTTATTTCCCGCTATAATAGTGATTTGGCGAATGATGTCGGAAATCTCCTCAATCGAACTTTGGGGATGATCAAAAAATATTGTGTCGATGGAAAAATCGAGGCGACCGGAATCGACGATCCGATCGATGAAATGTTAGTGAATCAGTCGAAAGAAACAGAAAAGAAAGTGAGAGAATCGCTCGATTATCAAAAAGGGGATTTGAATTTTCATTTCGCCTTGGCCGCTATCTGGGAGTTTATTGCCTTGAGTGATAAGTATATTGCCCTTTCTGCGCCGTGGGGGTTGAAGAAAAACAATGAAGAAAAACGGCTTTCCCAGGTTCTTCACAATCTGGTGAATAGTCTGAGGTTGATTGCCTTGTGGCTTATTCCGTTCATGCCTGAAACCGCCTCGAAAATTTATCAGCAGCTTCAACTCCCCGTCCCTGTTCAATTCGAGGGGAACAGTTCGTGGGATTCGATTCCCGCCAAACATCAGGTGGGTGAGGCGTTTCTACTTTTTCCGCGGATTGAAGAAGCCTCCCAGTAACCGCGCTTTTTAGGAGATTTCAGGTTCGGTGCTTGCCCTGGGGGTCATCCCGTTGATTTTTTCCAGAATCTGGAAAAAATCAGTCCTACATTCGATCTGGTTCAAAGTTTTTTTATTTTCCTTCTTAATTTTATTCACATTTTTCCGCTTCATTCTTTGGCTTTTCGTTTGCTTTCTAACATCCTCCAAAGGAGGAAATCTCTATGATTCCAGTCAATCGATACCTTCGTGATCGTCACGAAAAAATTCAAGAGGCAGGTGCCGAAAAAGAAATTCAGAACCTTCCAAACCGTTCGGAACCAATAGCAAAACCAGAGGTAAGCGAGAGCGGTGAAGGCTCTCTCAAAAATATAGAAAAAC
>CAZSRQ010000152.1:0-3896 GCA_964609335.1 uncultured Pseudomonadota bacterium | reverse complement strand
AAACTCTCTTTAAAACCGTTGATCGATTGCCGTGCGATCTTAAACTTAAAAAAAATTACAAAAAATCGCGTAACGTGAGTTAATAAGAACAAAGAAGAGCGGGGGGAAGGATGGGGTTTATGCGGTTAAAAACAAAAGTGTCATTTTTCATCGTTCTGGTGCTTTTTTCGATGAGCGAGGTCGGCTTGGGTGCGATGAGTGAGAAACAATCCCCGCCTCCGGAAACGCAACCGGCCGATGTGCAGAGTCAGACCACATCCTCATCCGAGGGGGATCCCTCATTGACCGTCGCTTCCTTCCCCCCAACCCCGGTGAAATGGACAAAAAAGTTTGAGTTGGGATGGAAAAAAGGATTTTACTTTCAGACCGCAGACAAAAACTACTCCCTCAAATTTCGGGGCCTGCTCCAACCACAGTTCTATTATCTGAATCTTTCCAACAAACCGGCCAATAATCCCGATCAAATCAGCTTTATCCTCAAACGGGCGGAACTTTCGTGGGAAGGAAATGTCTTTTCGCAATTCCTTGATTACAAGATAAAGCTTGCCTTGACCGCGAGCAGCCTTGATCGTTTGCTGGATGATGCCTGGCTCGATTACCGTTTCTATAATCCGCTCCGAATCCAATTCGGCCAGTACAAGGTTCCGTATAACCGGCAGCAAATCATCTCCCCCGGACGCTTGCAATTCGTCGATCGCTCGATCGCCGCCGACACCTTCCGCTTCAGCTCAAACGATGTTTCGACCACAACCACCTGCTCGGTTGCCGGCACGACTGTTCTCTGCCCCGCTGGCACTGCTGGATCAACGACTACGACAACCTATACTCCTCGTTTCTATCAATATGATGTTGGACTAATGGTGCATGGAGATGCCTGGGATAACAAACTCGAATATTATGCCAGCATCACAAATGGCTCAGGTCAGAACCGGATCAATCCAAACAAAGATCTGCTCTATATCGGAAGAATCGTCTGGAATCCCACTGGGCAGTACGGCTACCAAGAGTCAGATGTCAATTATTCCGATCGTCCCGCCATCACCGTTGCGGCAAGCGGAGGTTATCTGAAGAGAGAGTATGATTTAACAAAATTGGCGCAGGCTGGATTCGAGCTGGGGAGTAAGTACAAAGGTTTTTCGTTTCAGGGAGAGTTCTATTTCAGGGATAACCGTCCTCGCGGGGAAAATTCTTATCAGGATGTCGGTTACTACGCGCAAGCAGGTTATTTATTTAAAAAGCGTTTCGAGATCGCCGGTCGGCTCTCCCAGGTTTTTTTTGGGGGACAGGGGAGTAATAATCTTCCCGGTGCAAGGCCGAACAATAAAAATGAATTCACAGGGGGATTCAATTACTATATCTTTCAACATGACTTGAAAGTGCAGACCGACTATTCTTATCTGACAACACAAACCGCTAATAATTATGGCGCTACAGCGGATCACCGGCTCCGTCTGCAACTGCAAGCCTGGTTCTAAAAGTTTATTTAGATAGTTGCTTTATGAAAACAAAACTTTGTAGTCTAAACCGAAAAAACAAAGGTATGAACCCCAGGGCAAGCCTTGGACCCCAGATTCCACGGCAAGCCGCGGGGTTTTTAACCGACTCGTCCCCGAAGGGGATAAATGGAGGAAGAAATATGAAAAAAATCTTTTTTTTATCGGGAATCTTGTTTCTGGGGTTCACATTCTCTGTTGATGCTGCCGATCTGGTGGCGGGGAAAGCGAAATACGACCAGATGTGCACCTCTTGCCATGGCGCGACGGGCAAAGGGGACGGCGTTGCCGCGGCGGCGCTAAATCCGAAACCAAGAAACTTGAGCGATAAAGTCTACATGGCAAAAAGAACAGATGCCGATCTGCTCAAGGTGATCAAAAACGGAGGACCTGCCTTGGGACTCTCTTCTTCAATGCCCCCTTGGGGTTCGAGTTTGAGCGATGCCGATATCAACAATATCGTCGCTTATATTCGAAGTTTGAAATAAGTTCTTGTTGGAGAACGACCATTCGGCTTCAGAATCGGTCATTTTGTTGTCCGTTCGCTCTGTTTTAGTTTCTGGGTCACTTCTTCAACCGCGAATCTTTCTACTTCAAACTGGGCTTTCATTTTTCCGTTGGGGTCAAGAACGGTAATCAAGGCGGAGTGATTAAACGATCCATCAGGAGCTTTTCTGTATTTAATATTTAACAACGCAGCAATCTCTTGAATAACGTTTTTAGAGCCAACAGCTAATTTCCATCGAGTCAAATTGATTTTTTGTTTCTCCGCCATCTGCTTAAGAACCTGAGGTGAATCGTTTTCGGCATCAAAACTAATTAACAAAAAACGAACCTCATCTCGCAGATGATCCTCTAATTTATTTTCAATCTGTTTTAACTGATTAAAAAGAAGAGGGCAGGTATATCCGCACGAGGTATAAAACATACTGATTAAAACTGGATGTCCTTGAAAAACAGACAAAGAAACTTTTTTTTCATCTTGATCGATGAGTGATCCGCTCCATTCATAAAGAGAGGCTTGATTTTCAAGGTTTTTTTCAGAGAGATCTTTTACAGGAGAACGATCGGATTGTTTTGCGTTCTCTTCTATTTTTCGCTCTTCTAATTTTTTACATCCAGAGCTTAATAAAGCTAAAAACAGAATTAAACTCAATAAAAGCAGAAAGTTATTTTTTTTGATTTTCATAAGGTTCATTTTTTTAAGGGAAGAGTCTGTAATGGTTTTTGATCATCGCGCGCACATCGAAAGCCCAAATTTGAAACCGTATATTTCGCTTCTAGGGAACTACGAAATGCAATCCGCATGAAACTGGGATAGTCATCTTTGTGAGTTGCAGCAAGAGCTCCCGCTCCGCAAAATCTGTTTTTTTTAGGATCACTATTCTCTCTCGGATCGGCGCTCATTAAATTACTGTTAAAATTAGCCACCCATTCCCAGATCAGTCGATGCAGATCATGAACTCCCCAATAATTAGGAGCATTTTTTCCAACGTCACTTAAAACTTGAGAGGGATGAGTGTACCACTCTAAGACTTGTTTTCTCCACTCCATATCGTTACGACTATCCGGCGCTTGATCACTGGCCGAGGCCGCAAATTCCCACTCGTTTTCTGTAGGAAGTCTTAGCCCGCGTGCTTCACAGTAAGCCTTGGCTGCAAACCAGCTGACTGAAACGACCGGTTTTTTTGCATCTTTTGGAGAGCCAAACTTCATAGGATTTTTCCACGAGGATAAATAATGTTCATCCGTAAAAAGTTTTGAGATCTTATCTTTTCTCCATTGTGGATTTTTTTTTACAAACTCTAAAAACTTCTCATTGGTCACCGGTATTTTATCAAGCCAAAAACCGTGAACAAAAATCTCATTTTCTTGCGGAGTCGGTGGATAAAAAGGTCGGTAAATGCCTGGCCCAATTTTTACCATTTCAGATGAAAAACATAGAGTCGGTAAAAATAAGGCCAAGAATATTACACGACACAATTTTCTCACTTCGCCGCTCCCGGAGGTCTTTTTGTCATCTCACGCACTTTTGCCACTTCTGCTGCAGAGACCGCTTCACCTGTATTTCCCCAACTATTTCGAACATAGGTAAGAATGTTCGCAATCTCATCATCATTGAGTTGACTCATAGGTGGCATGACAGAATTAAACTCAGCTCCATTCACTACCACCTTTCCATTTAATCCATTTAAAACTATTTCGATCGATCGGTTTTTATCCGACATCATAAAATCTGATTTTGCGAGCGGAGGAAATACATTCGGAACTCCCAATCCAGTTGTTTGATGACAGGTGGAGCAAGTTCCCATATAAAGTGTTTTTCCTGCTTCAATTTGAAGTTCTTTGGTGAGTTTGCCTTGACTCAACTCTTTCGTGGCAGCCACGATAGAGGAATATGAT
>CAZSRQ010000151.1:0-3917 GCA_964609335.1 uncultured Pseudomonadota bacterium | reverse complement strand
AACTCCCCATCATCTTTTTGAGGTTCGAACATCACTTCAGAAAATTTTGGATCAATTTTTTGATACGCAGAATCCGGCAAAGCAAGGGTGGAAAGCCCTGCACCAGAACGGAGCACGGCACGAGCGGTCATCAAAGCGGCGCCGATTTTTCTTTTAGAGCCGGCAATGGTCAAAACATGGCCATAATCATTTTTATGACTTGTCTTTTTTCGGGGTTTGAAAAAATCGGCAAAGAGATCTGCAGTAATCAGAAGCTCTCTGGATTTACGGGTCATCAGTTTCATATTATTTACAGTCCTTGAATAAAATCGTTAAAAGTATCGTTTATCCCTGATTGTAATTCGACAGAGATCAAAATCGCACCCGGGAACTATCATGCAAGTGGCAAAAATAAAAAAATGCAGAAGATTGCCTAAACAAATATAGTCTCAAGAAGACGATATTCCCTGCATTTACAGAGAAGAAAACCGTATAATATTCAGACAGGTTTTTCAAAACGGTTTCTCTTATGAAAAAAAAATTACTCTCATTCGTGATGACATTTCTGGTTATGATCGGATTTTCTTCCACCGGAAAAGCTTCCCGCTACACCGAAAGCTTGTGTTCAAAAGCAGAGTACGAATGCATCGAAATCGGGGAGGGAGAAAGCTGGTCATCGCTCTGGCCCAATCCGGAAGATGTCCAAAAAATCAAACGGCTCAACCGGACCGGCAACCGGCTTCGCAAAGGGATGAAAATCGCGGTACCCAAAAACCTGAATTCGGTTTCGAAACTCGATCTTTCTCCACTCTCGCAAAAAATTGAGTCTTCGGGCAGCAAAAAAATTATTGTCGATTTAAAACAACTCGCCTGGGGAGCGTATGATTCAAATGGAGAGCTTTTAAATTGGGGGCCTGTCTCTGCCGGAAAGGGATGGTGCCCGGATATTCAGATGAAATGCAGAACTCCCACGGGTGAATTCACCATTGAACGCAAAGGGGGCGCCAGCTGCAAATCGGGAAAATTTCCGATTCCGGATGGGGGTGCGCCAACCCCTTACTGCATGTTCTTTAGAGGGGGATATGCATTGCACGGATCCTACGATGTGCCGGGATATCATGCGAGCCACGGCTGTGTTCGATTGTTGGTTGAAGATGCGAAATGGTTGAACCAGCAATTTGTGGATATCGGAACGGAAGTGACGATTCTTCCTTATTGATTCACCTTTAACGGTTTGTGATGAACTATACACTGATCCATAATCCGTCACTAAAAATCCCCTCCCCCCTTGAGCATAGGTATCTACACAAGTCGGGAGACATAGAATAATAGGTCGTTGCAAGAATGATCCCTCCCTTTGTAAAAGGGAGGTTAGGAGGGATTTAGTGCAATCAAGTCTTAAAAAAACTCGAATTCCTAGCACTAAATCCCCCTTCATCCCCCTTTTTCAAAGGGGGAGACTGTCGTCAAATACTTAAAAAAACTCATTCTCCCGACTTGTGTAGATACCTATGCTCAAGGGAGGGGAGATTTAAGAAGACTTTAAATTCTCTTATTTTGCAACAATCGCTTCATCTCTCTCACTGCTTCTTCAATCCCAACAAACATCGCCCGGGCAATAATCGCATGTCCGATATTGTATTCTTCGATTTGCGGAATCTGAATGAGCGGAGAAATATTCTGATAATGCAAACCATGTCCGGCATAAACTCCGGTCTGCATTTTTTCCCCCAATTCGGCTGCCTTTAAAATCTGTCGGTACTCTTTTTGACGTTCCGATTTCGTTTTTGCCTCGGCATAACAGCCGGTATGAATTTCAAATCCGACCGCTCCAAGATCGAACGACCGTTTCACATCATCGAGGTCGGGATAAATAAAAAGACTGACTGGAATTTTACTTTTCGCCAGCGCATGAATCACTTTTTTAAATTTGGAAATGTTTTTTTTGAGATTTAATCCCCCTTCGGTTGTAAGTTCAGCGCGCTTTTCCGGAACGAGGGTGACAAGATCCGGCTTGATCTTTCTCGCAACTCCCATCATTTCATCCGTCGCTGCCATCTCCAAATTGAGGCGGGTTCTGATTTTACGACGAAGAAGTGGCAGATCAAAATCCTGGATATGCCGCCGATCTTCGCGAAGATGACAGGTTATTTGATCGGCTCCCGCTTTTTCCGCAAGGAGGGCAGCCTGGAGAGGATCTGGATATTCGGTAAAGCGCGCCTGCCTTAAGGTAGCGACATGATCAATATTGACTCCAAGACGGGACATTTCTTTCATCCTCAGAATATTTAGAATGTTTACTTTGAACGGTCATAGATTTAACGTTTTAACTCACTGTCATCCCCGAGTGTCTTTATCGGGGATCCCCCTATTCAATAATTGAGTCAGGGGAATTCCCCTGCCTGCCGGCAAGGCACGGTGCCTCAAAGCCTGCAGGAATGACAAAATTAAAAAACTACACACGAAACTAAGATTTCACTCCCAGCGATCGTCCAATTTCCTCTTTTAAATCATTCGCAATCTGTACCAAGACCGTTTCGTTCTCTCCCTCTACCATAATGCGGATCAGCGGTTCAGTCCCTGAGTAGCGAAGCAGCAATCTTCCCTTTCCGGAAAGCAGCTTTTCAGCCTGCTGCATCTTTTTTTGGACCGAGGGAATCCGCTGAAAATCCTCTCTTTTTGACACCTTCAAATTCACCAAAAGTTGCGGCATGAGAGTGATGATTTTTTTCAATTTTGAAAGCGGTTGTTCTCTCCGTTTCATCACTGAAAGAACCTGAAGGGCAGCGAGCAAACCGTCTCCGGTGGTCGCGTGATCAAGAAACAACAGATGTCCGGACTGTTCTCCCCCCAAATTGGCTCCTGTTTTTACCATCTCCTCAACCACATATCGATCCCCCACCTGCACGCGGGTCAGGGAAATTTTTTCTTTTTCCAGAAATTGTTCCAACCCAAAATTGCTCATCACTGTCGCAATCACGCGATTACCTTTGAGCGTGTTATTCTTTTTCATCTCTTGGGCAAGAATCGCCAGAATCACATCTCCATTGATTACTTCGCCGTTTTCGTCGCTTAAAATCACCCGGTCGGCATCTCCATCGAGGGCAATCCCGAAATCAGCCTGATGGCGAACCACCGCCTCGCAGACCGTTTCGGGATGAAGGGCTCCCGAATGATCATTGATATTGAGGCCATTCGGAGAAACCCCGATCGGAATCACGGTCGCTCCGAGCTCTTCAAGAACGACAGGAGCAACTTTGTAGGCCGCCCCATTCGCACAATCGACGACGATTTTTAATCCCTCCAAATTCAGATCTTTGGGGAAACTACTTTTCAAAAACTCAATGTATCGACCTGGCGCGTCTTCAACACGATAAGCCTTTCCAATCTCTTTGCCGGTTGGTTGAATTTTTTTAAATTCTTCACTCTCAATCAGTTTTTCAAGTTTATTTTCGAGCTGATCGGGAAGTTTAAAACCGGTATGGTCAAAAAATTTGATCCCGTTATCTTGAAAAGGATTATGCGAGGCTGAAATGACGACACCCGCATCGGCACGCATCGCACGGGTAATAAAGGCAATGGCGGGAGTCGGAAGCGGCCCCAAAAGAATCGCATCGGCTCCTGCAGAACAGATCCCACTGGCAAGAGCCATTTCAAGCATATAACTGGAACGACGGGTGTCTTTTCCAATCACCACACGGCTTTGATGGGAATTGCTCTTTCTGAAAAAAAGATGGGTAATCCCTTTTCCCAAAGCCAACGCCACTTCGCTGGTCATCGGATGAATATTGGCAACTCCGCGGACCCCGTCGGTACCGAATAGTTTTCTAGACATGGATTATCCTCGCAAATTTATTTTCCACTCATTGTCATCCCCGAGTGCTTTTGTCCCACAGGGATCCCTTCGGGTTCGGGGATCCCCCTATTCAATCATTGGA
>CAZSRQ010000150.1:0-3936 GCA_964609335.1 uncultured Pseudomonadota bacterium | reverse complement strand
TAAACTATTCCAGGAAGTTAACTCTCATTTTGAAAGTGGCTTCCGGACAGTAGTGTTAATTTACAATTTTCAAACTCCCTCTCCCCGCTCGCCTTGGCGCAGCCTAACGGCGAAGCCAGGTCAAGGGGAGAGGGGGATAATCCCTGGTTAAAATTTTTATCCATGCATTCCTCCAAAAAGAATCTTGCACTTCTCTGCCTCTATTTCGCCAAAGGAATTGGTCCAGTCTATCAGCGTCGTCTGCTTGAAAAATTCGGAAATTCGATTGAGGAAATTTTTCTTGAGAAAAACTTTTCTGATTTGGCTCAAATGCTTGTCAATGATTTGCCGGTTTCTCTCCTGAAAAATATTTATGAAGATTCGAATTTAAAAAGAGCCGAGAAAGAACTTGAATGGTTGGAGAAAAACCAGGGTCAAATTATTTCTATTCTCGATTCCGATTATCCACTGTTACTGAAAAATATTCACAATCCACCCGCCGTTCTGTTTTCGAGGGGAAACTTTTCAGGCTGGACCGGTTTTCTCCCGATCGCCTTCGTTGGAACTCGCGAGATTACCGATTATGGTAAAAAAGTGATCTCTCATTTGATTGAATCGCTCGAAGAGACGAACGTGGTTGTGGTGAGCGGTTTTGCCAAAGGGGTCGATGCGTATGCGCATAAAGCGGCGTTAAAAGCACATTTGCCAACGATCGGAGTTTTGGGGACCGGGCTCGATTATATCTATCCGCGTGAAAACGAAGATCTTTATTATGAAATGATTGAACAGGGGGGATTTCTCACCGAATATCCCACCGGCACGATGCCTCATCCGGGGCATTTTCCCGATCGAAACCGAATTGTCAGCGGAGTTTCAAAAGGGGTGATCGTGATTGAAGCGCCCGAAGAGAGTGGTGCGCTGATTACCGCCCGTTATGCGCTTGAGCAGAATCGTGAAGTGATGGCAGTTCCCGGAAATATTTTTTCACAAAACAGCCGGGGACCCCATCGCCTGATCCAGCAGGGGGCAAAACTGATTGAAAAAATGGAGGATGTATTAGAAGAGTTTCAATTCATCCAGAAAAATTCGGGCAAAATTTCTTCTCCCGAAAAAAATGAAATTCCTCTCGATGAAACAGAGAAAATTCTGTTTGAGAATTTATCGTCTGAGCCGCAACACATTGACAAAATTTTCGAAATCTGTACTCTCCCCCCTTCTTTGATCGCCGGAACTTTGACAACCTTGGTTTTGAAAGGGGTTGTAAATGAGTTGCCGGGAAAATTTTTTGTGAAGAGTGAAAGTTTTTAAATGGCTCCTCCCTTTGAAAAAGGGTCAGCGTCGCCAAAGGCTATACTCGCCTTGCTGAAGACTCGGCGAAGCAGGCCGACGGCGCGAGGTCGGGAGGGATTTATTGCAAGATTTGTTAGATTTTGTTCCTATTAACTCTTAGCACTAAATCCCCCTTCATCCCCCTTTTTCAAAGGGGGAGACCTTCAAAAAAAAATAATAGTACTTTCAATCAGTTGATAAAATTTATCCAAATCAAATAGAAAGAAATTTGGTTCTCATCTCCTCTTTCGGTATCATTATATATTATGGCTAAAAAACTTGTCATCGTAGAGTCTCCTGCCAAAGCGAAAACAATTGGAAAATATCTCGGAAAAGATTTTTCTGTCAAAGCTTCGGTCGGTCATGTGAAAGATTTGCCGGTCAAAACTTTGGGGGTCGACATCGAAAACAACTTCGAACCGACCTATGAAGTGATCAAAGGGAAGAAAAAGATCATTGACGAAATTAAAGAAGCTTCTGCAAAAGCAGAAGTCGTTTATCTGGCAACCGACCCGGATCGTGAAGGGGAAGCAATCGCCTGGCATATCGCTGAAGAGATTCGAAATTTCGGCGGGAAGAAAAAGAAAAAAACAACCGCCAAAAAAACAACCAAAACTTCCAAAACCTCCAAAAAATCAGAAGAGTCTGAAGCATCTGCCGATGTTATTCCGATTCATCGTGTTTTATTCAATGAAATCACCAAGCGTTCGGTTCAAGAGGCGATTGAACATCCCCAAAAACTCGATGAAAATCTTTTTGAGGCACAGCAGGCAAGACGGGTGCTTGATCGTCTGGTCGGCTATCAGATTAGTCCACTCCTCTGGGATAAGGTTCGGCGGGGGCTTTCCGCCGGTCGTGTCCAGTCGGTTGCAGTGCGGGTGATCTGTGAACGGGAGAAAGAGATCGAAGAGTTCAAGCCGGTCGAGTATTGGAGTGTTGAAGCAAAGCTTGAAGGATCGACTCCTCCTGCTTTTATCGCAAAACTGATCGGTAAAGAGGGATCTAAAATTGAGGTTTCTAACGAATCTACGGCCAAGAAAATCCAATCAGATCTTGAGAAATCAAAATATGTTTTGAAAGAGGTGGTGAAAAAAGAGAGAAGACGAAATCCTCTCCCTCCATTTATCACCAGTAAGCTGCAACAAGATGCCGCTCGCAAACTCGGATTCACCGCGAAAAAGACGATGATGCTCGCCCAGCGATTGTATGAAGGGGTTGAGCTGGGGGATGGGGAAATTGTCGGTTTGATTACCTATATGAGAACCGACTCTACCCGTTTATCTCCCGATGCGCTCAGTCAGGCGAGAGAATATATCGCCAAAAAATATAGTAAAGATTATCTTCCGGCCGAAGCGAATATTTATAAGACAAAAAAATCGGCCCAAGATGCGCATGAAGCAATTCGCCCCACTTCTTTGGAACACGAACCTGAAAAGATCGCCTCTTATTTGGAGCCGGATGCATTGAAGCTTTACGATCTGATCTGGAAACGTTTTGTTGCTTGTCAGATGACGCAAGCGGTTTATGATCAGACCACTTTCAATATCTCGGCAAACGCTTATGATCTGCGCGCCACCGGTTCCATCCTCAAATTCCCCGGGTTCATCGCCGTTTATCAAGAGAGTAAAGATGAATCGAATACCACTGAAGACGAAGATGCCGATGCGAACCTCCCCAACTTAAAAGAGGGGGAGAATTTAAAACTGCATGAAATTATTCCCGAACAGCATTTTACTCAAGCCCCGCCCCGTTTTACCGAGGCATCGCTTGTCAAAGAGCTTGAAGAAAACGGAATTGGTCGCCCTTCCACTTACGCGAGTATTCTTTCGGTCATCCAAGACAAAAAATATGCGGAAAAACTGGAGGGAAAATTCCGACCGACTGAGCTAGGTAAGATTGTGAATGATCTGCTGACCGCAAATTTTCCTGAAATCATCAATGTCGAGTTCACCGCCAAAATGGAAGGGGAACTTGATGACGTCGAAGAAGGAAAGCGAAAATGGGGGGATGCACTTTCTGATTTTTATGGCCCATTTTCCCAGACGCTGAAACGGGCAAAAGAACAGATGAAAGATATCAAGCGGCAGGAGATCGCCACCGAGTTCAAATGTGAAAAGTGTGGTTCTGCGATGGTGGTGAAATGGGGGCGACATGGAGAATTCATGGCCTGCAGCGGTTATCCCGAATGCAAAAACACGAAAGAGATTACCCGAAGTGAAGAGGGAAAATATGTTCCGCTTGAGCAAAAAGAGGTCGATGAGGTTTGCGAAAAATGTAGCTCAAAAATGATTATCAAGCGGGGTCGCTTCGGAAGTTTTCTCGCCTGTTCCAGTTATCCAACCTGCAAAAATACGAAATCAATCTCGATTGGGGTCAATTGCCCCGATTGCAATTCTCCTTTGGCTGAACGTCGTTCAAAGCGTGGCAAGATTTTTTATGGTTGCACCGGTTATCCAAAATGCAGTTTTGCCTTGTGGGATAAGCCGGTCGGTGAGCCTTGTCCGCAGTGCGGTTCGAAATATCTGGTTGTGAAATATTCGAAGAAAGAGGGAGAGAAGATTCGGTGTCCGAATAAAGAGTGTGGGTATGAGAAATGTTGACGAACCAGTATTGCGTAAAATTCAAAAA
>CAZSRQ010000149.1:0-3983 GCA_964609335.1 uncultured Pseudomonadota bacterium | reverse complement strand
AGGAGAATAATTGGTCGATAAAGAATTCCCGATTGCATTCAAACTCTCGTTTTTTTCAACCTCGGTAATTTCATCAGTCGCAGAGACTTTGGATTCTTCTACTCCCGCCGCCAAAGGAATTCCCACTCCGAGCATTGAATACTTTTCCCCATCCTCCTCAGAAACCTCAAAAATCGCCAACGGAGTTCCCACTTTGACGCTTTCATTTTCTTTGACCAGAATTTCTTTGAGAATTCCCCGAAAAGGAGATTCAGCGGTAAAAACCGCCTTTTCTGTTTCTAATTCAACCAGAGGATTTTTTTCCTCGAGATTTTCGCCGATATTTTTAAGCCAGGTGACGACCGATCCTTCCCGAATCGTTTCGCCCGGTTTTGGCATGGTGAAATAGAGTTGCATGACAATTATTTTTGCATAGGAAGAATAAACTCCGCAACAGAATGTTCTGATTGAAACGAAGATTTTAAGGATGAACTGTTTCTATGATTTTCAACGCGGACAATTTTTCGAAATACTTATCAAAAGAAAGCAGAGGAATTCTTCGGGAAGCACTCAAAAAAGCAATGGAGAGATCGGTATATTTTCCCTCAACCCCTTTTTTCTTTAGACTCCAGGCAAATTTATCAAATTCAAAGAGCTCTTCCTCGCGAATACGCAGACATTCGAGTGGAGATAAAAGATCAGAGAGCTGCTGATAACTTTTTAAGGTAGGGGCTCCAACCAAAAGCTCATGTCGAATAATATCGGTAATGGAAATAGCTAGAATCTGGATGAACTCGACAAGATATTGCCGCATTTCGGGTTTGAGCTTTCCGCGAAAGAAATCAATCCAGACAGAAGTATCAACGATCAATTTAGTCACGATAACCTCGAAGAGATTTTTTAGTCCATTTTAACGGTATTTTACCGTAGGCAGAAATCAGTTTTTCAGCTTTCTTCTTTTTCAAAAATTCATCGAGCGCAAAAATAATCGCTTCTTTTTTGGATTTCGCTCCCGAAAGGCGGATTACTTTTTGGAGTTTATCTTCAGGTAAATCGTAATTCGCTTTGCTCATATTGAAATTTCCTTGATGTACATTGAATTAAAAAATGATGTACATCAATAACTACATTGTTTTATCTAGTATTTCAAGAGTTGTCTCGCAGCTTCCAAAATTTTCTGCGAATTCGGCAAATACGCATCTTCCAAAATCGGAGAAACCGGAACCGGGGAAAACTCCGATCCAATCCGAATCGGCGGACCGGCCAAACAATCAAATGCTTTTTCACAAATCATACTGACAAGTTCTCCCCCAATGCCACCGCGCTTTACCGCTTCATGGAGCACGATCAGTCGATTCGTTTTTTTGAAAGATTGTATCAAGGTGTCTTCATCGAGCGGAGTCAACGATCGAAGATCAATCACTTCCAAAGAAATATTTTCTTTTTTCAATTGATCAGCCGCTTTCAAGGCCAAATGAACCATCGAGCCGTAAGTCACCAAAGTAATATCCTCTCCAACCCTTTTAATATCTGCTTTTCCCAGAGGGACAACATGTTCTCCCTCTGGAACTTCTCCGTGGATTTCCCAATAAAGTTTTTTTTCTTCAAAATAAATCACCGGATCCGGATCTCGAATCGCGGAAATCAGGAGCCCTTTTGCATCCGCGGGGGTTGATGGGCAGACGATTTTCAAACCAGGTGTGTGGAAATACCACGCCTCGGGACATTTGGAGTGAAAGTTTCCAATCCGCATCCCGCCTGCATGAGGAGCTCGAATCGTAAAGGGGAGCGAGGTGTTGAACCGATAATGAAAGTTCGCCGCAAAATCGATAATCTGGCTGAAAGCGGTGGTCATAAAATCGGAGAATTGGATTTCCGGAACAGGAATGAGCCCGGCAATCGAAGCCCCTATTGCTTCTCCAATAATTGCCCCCTCGGAAAGAGGGGTGTTTTTAACCCGTTTTGAACCAAACTTTTCAACCATTCCTTTGGTGATGCCGAAAACTCCACCATATTCGGCAATATCCTCCCCGAAAATATAAACCCGTTCATCCCGATTCATCTCGGTGGTAAGTGCATCGCGAATCGCTTCGGCATAGCTGAGGATTGGCATATATTCTCAATAATTTGTCATTCCTGCGAAGGCAGGAATCCCCCTGGTAAAATATCGTTATAAAGATCTTTCCAGGTCGGATTAAAGTCTTTGATTAAATTATTTTTCCATTCTCTCTTCCAGTTTTTAATTCTTTTTTCCCGTGTGATAGCACTTTCGATATTGTCAGTCACTTCATAGAAAACGAGTCTATGCACGTTATATTTTTCTGTAAACCCTTCGACAAGATTATTTTTATGTTCATGAATCCGTTTAATGAGATTGTTGGTTATACCAATATACAGGGTTGTATTGTATTCGTTCGCAAGAATGTAGACATAATATTGTTTGTTCATTTTTTTGTGGGGATTCCTGCCTTCGCAGGAATGACATATTGAAGAACAAATGAACCCATGTTGGCAAAAAGTCTTGAATCTGTCATTCCTGCGAAGGCAGGAATCCCCCACATCCAATTAAATCAAATGATGATTACAAATTCTCAATCACCCGATCTGCCATCTCTTCCGTCGTCAAAATCGAATAGGTCTTTAAAACTTTCAACACACCCTCTTTGTTTTTATTCACGATCGGTTCCTTCACTTTTAGGAGCGCTTCTTTATTTCCCGCGATATCGATCGTTCTCGCACCTCTTGAGATCGCCTTCTCGACCGCTTTTTCCATTGCTTGGCTGGCAGTATCTAATTTAAAACTATAGGCAAGCATCATCGCCGCAGAACGAATCTGGGCGATCGGATTGACAATTCCAAGCCCGGCGAGATCCGGTGCGGTTCCGCCGGATGGCTCATACATTCCAAACCCTTTTTCATTCAGGGAAGCCGATGGAAGAAGTCCGAGCGATCCGGTAATGGCTGCAGAAAGATCACTCAAAATATCTCCAAATAAATTTTCAGTCACGATGACATCAAATTGACGCGGCCAGGTGGCGATTTGCATCGCGGCGTTGTCGACATAAAGATGTTTTAAAATGACATCCGGATATTCTTTTGACAATTCATTTGCCACAGTTCTCCAAAGTCTCGAAGACTCGAGAACATTCGCTTTGTCGACCGAGTGAAGAATCTTTTTTCGTTTTCTGGCTGCGTCAAAACCGATTCTTAAAATTCGCTCAATTTCATGACGCGAATATTTCATATTGTCTGACGCAAACTCTCCTTGAGTTGTTTCCATTTTGACGCGGTCGCCGAAGTAGACTCCACCGGTCAATTCGCGCACCGTCAGAATTTCAAATCCGGAATTTCCTTTTTCATCAGTCAGTCGTTCTTCCTTGAGAGAGGAGGCTTGGGAAAGGGATGAGTAGATCGTTGCCGGACGAAGGTTTGCAAAAAAACCGTAATATTTTCGAATCGCCAAAAGAGCCTCTTTCTCGATGAGCCCTTGCGGGAGATCGTCTCTACCAACCGATCCAAAAAGAATGGCATCGGATGAGTCGGTTATCTTCAAGGTTTCCGGTGGGAGAGAATGTTTGTATTGATCATAGGCAGCTCCGCCGACGAGTGCTTCGGTGCAGTGCAGATCGAGTTTGTATTTTTTCGAAACCGCCTCAAGCACCTTCAACGCTGCTTTCATGAATTCGGGGGCTGAGCCGTCTCCGGCGAGAACTGCGATTTTGAGTTTTTGGGTCATAGGAGGTTTTGGTCATACTGAATTGGTCTAATTTGAGTCAAATTGTTTTTATTCAAGAAATTTTTAGCAACTTTTTCTTGAAAACGCTGATAACTGCAACCATACAAATCATAACCTATGTCTGAACCTTCTAAAAAACCAGAGAGTAATTTTCAGTGGGGTCCTTTTGCAGAGGGTCATTTTCGGTTGTATTCCCATGATCTGAGGTTGATAGAGATGAATGGGATGCAAGAAGAGGGGAGCAGAAATCCCTTTCAGCGTTTTGAAT
>CAZSRQ010000148.1:0-4247 GCA_964609335.1 uncultured Pseudomonadota bacterium | reverse complement strand
CCTCGTCAACACCACCGCCGCCCCCGCCGCTCCCCCCGCCACCAAAACACTCATCAGCGTCAGAAAAGGCCACTTCTTGTAAAATGGTTTCCGCTTTTCGTAACTTGCCAGGTAATGTCCCCCTTTTCCTTCAATCGCGATTCTTTCCGTCCATCGATCGGGGGTTTTATGGGCGAGCATGTCTCGCAGGGCATGGGCAATCTGGAAATCCACATCGGCGAGGTTTGGGGCGACGCGGGAGTAACCTCTCGCAATCTCTTTTCCGGTGTGGGTGTCGACTGCAACTACGTAGAGGTTGTAGACCTTCTCTTCCCCCTTCTCCAATCGTGCAGCGAAGATCTGGTCTGCAAACAGAAGTTTTCCGATATCGGCCATCTTGGAAATCTGCAGCTCGTAATCCTTGATGCTGACCAGCTCTCCCAGAAGCGGATCAAGAGAAGCAGACTCTCCCTGACGATTCAAATGAATAGAAACCTTGTTGAGATAGGAGTCTGACGAGCTTTTCACGATCATGATATTCTTCTCGTAGGGATCAAAGCCCTCTTTCAGAATCGTCACTTTCTGGATTCCGAGCGGAAGATTTTTCAGCGTGGCAGGGGTGTTTCCACGTTCTTTATCTGCCACCATAATTTTTGCGACCGGGGGATCGGTTTCGATTCGAAGAACCCCCTCTTTGATTTTCGAGAACTCGTTTTTTGCCTTGTAGAATTTTTCAATCACGTTCGGGGGATACAATGCCGGCTCCAACTGTCGGGTCGGATCAAGCGCCGCGGCATTGAGAAAAGAGACGAGCGCTTCCGGATCTTTTTCCTGCGCCTGCTGAATCAAGCCCTGCGTGATGTACGCCTCACTGATTTTTTTCGTCACGGCCGGGGTTGAGTCAAACGCCCCGATAATCCCCATCGCCTCTTTCATGATCACCGCGGCTGAATCAAACTTGAAATCATCATAAAGTTTTTTTGCCTGATCGACATATTCCCCAATCTGTTTCGCCGCCACGAGCTCCTGATCGAGATTTTTCATCATCGCCTTTCGCATCTCCGATCGGCTGTAGACAAGATATTGACCGGTATTCTTGATTTCCCGACGGAAGGTGTTGGAGATTTCACCCAACGCCGACAGGGGAACGGTATCAGAGTAGATATCAAGCCCGGCCGCCACCGGCAGGGAAAGATGATTCAGGGATTTGGGGTTGAGACCAGATTTTTTTACCTCTCCCCCTTTCTCGGGTGGAGAAAGCGTTTCTGAATGGGACAACCGGTTTTTATCTTCCCGCAAATTTTCGCCTGATTGTTCACCTCTCCCTTCGACTCCCTGCGGATCAGCCTGAGCCTCTCCGACGGGAGAAGGGGAAATCTCCCCCTTTGCCAATGCCGGCTCGCCGTCTGCAGGCCCGCGGCCGGTTGTCTCTTTCTTCCGGTTTTTATTGATCCAGGCAGAATCGGCAAAGAGGTTTTGGGAAAACAGACCGTGCACAAAACAGAATAAAACAAACCAGGTGAATAGCCGGAGCTCTCTCCGACAGAATGAACGCTTCATAAAACCCTTTCTTTTCCCCGCTCCGATCGATTGTTTCCGTATTGGCGCGAGGGGAATGCATAAAAGTTGCGAAAATATTTTTCCTGAATCCGACACCGGATCTTTTTCAAAAATTTCCCCTCCGATGAAAGAATCAATACCCAAACCTCTTCTTCAATTCTCTCTGAGTCTTTTGATTCGGGCTTCCGGTGGCAGGAAGCCGGCTCTCTTTCTGAAATTGTCTGAGCGATAATTTTGTTTTTGATCCGACGTCACCATCCACTCCACCGGTGTCATATCCCATCAGGTTTAGCCGTGATTGAATTCCCCTTACCTCATAAACCGGGCGGATCTTCTGGATGTGGATGGGGGTTTGGGTATCCTCAACAAAAATTTTATATTCCTTGCGATCATCGAGAAGAAAAACAATCCGGTTGCCAAACCTCGGGGAGGACTGAACCTGCATCCCGCCGCCACCTGCATGGGCGGTTACCGCCGGTTCTCCGCCGCTCGAAATGGCGCTGGCAGGGGAAGAGCGGGAAGCGGCATCCGCAAACAAGATTCCTCCCTCTTCTTCGCTTCCGAGTTTGAATTCTGTTTGGGGTTCATTTCTCTGCATGGCGAGAAAAATTTCAGAGCGCGATTTTGCCTCCTGAACCATCTCGGAGGTTTTCTCGAGGATAATGACAATTTCCCGGTCACTTTTTTGGATATGATAAACCGGAAACCGGTTCAGCACGGTATCGATCACAATCAGAAGTTTTTCGGGATATTCACCCAATCGAATCCGGGGGATGAGGATATGATCGGTAAACTGGCCAAGGCT
The DNA here is from genome assembly GCA_964609335.1 of uncultured Pseudomonadota bacterium. Lineage (GTDB taxonomy): Bacteria > UBA10199 > UBA10199 > JADFYH01 > JADFYH01 > CAZSRQ01. The sequence continues at coordinate 1,903 of CAZSRQ010000148.1, read as the reverse complement.
TGCGGTGATTGCGTTTCCGATTTGCGGAATTTCGAGCATCAGCCGGCCAGGATTCAAAAGCTTCTCTTCGCGGACTTTGGAAAATCCTCCGGTTCCCCCAATTTTGATCTGCACCCGGGAAGCATTCGATTCAAACGTAATGGTTCGCAGCTGAAAGAGGGAAGACGATTTCGTTTCGGAAGAGGATTGGGCAGAAACTTCCTCTTCCCGTTTCACCTCGACTGAGGGGGGAGACGCAAAAAGATTTTGGGCAAAAAACAAAAAAACAAAAGCGAAAAAAGCGAGGCTTTTTTTCATAAACCTATCCCCTGACTTGAATTTTAAAAATAAAATAAACGATAACGAACAAGGCCTGCCTTCTCTTGGGGAGAAAAAACAGACTTTCACCTCGAACAGACAGACAGAAAAATTTTTCCGAGGAAAAACTTCTGCATGAAACTACCTAGGATGGATGGCGGATGATCCCTTATCGAAAGAAGAGAGGAAGTGTCAAACTATTTTGAAGAAAAAGATAAAAAATGCGCCCAGCATGATTCGAACATGCGACCTACGGTTTCGTAGCGGGTTAAGCCGAATTTAGCGATTTTTCAGATTTATTCAATACTTAAATCTATTTTAAAATCAACTGTTTACCGAAGTCGCTTGCTGAAGGTTACCGACCATTACCTATCGTTTTTGAACCTCGTACACAGAATTTACACACGAAAATGGGTACAGTACTTTTGTTCTATAAAATTAAAATGTACTGTAACTTAGTCTTCTTTTTATGGTACAGTACAAAGCGTATATTTTGAGATAAATGTACTGTAACTTTGAAAGAGCATATGGCGCCTATTATTAAAGGAGTGCTTCGAGATGAGTTCGAACGGTCCTTATCCCTTAAAAAGAAGTATGAGAAGAAACTAAAAGATTACCCACCTGGCTATCTCCTTGCCCGTAAGAAGAAAGGGAATCTCTATTACTATCTTTCTTATCGGGAAAAGGGTCGAATGCAGCAAAAATACTTGGGGGTACTTTCTCCAGAGTCGATCAAAGATTACAAAAAGAGAATCGAAGATAAAAAAGCACTTCGCAAACAGTTGGCTGAAGTGAAATCAAATATTAAATATTTAGAAAGGTTACTTAAAAAATGAACCCATTGGAAAAAGAAATTCTTGTTTTACTGCGAGCTCTGAGCCAGCAAGAGGCTTTGAAACATCTGATCCTGATCGGAAGTTGGGCTACCTTATTTTATAAGGGATATTTTCAAAGCCCTGATTATCATCCTGTCATTCGAACCACCGACATTGACTTCTTAATTCCGAAGAAGCCTTTTGCAAAATTGAATCTATCTCAAACTCTTACCGATCTCGGATTCTTAGAGGAGTTTAAAAACAGCGGTTGGGTGACTTTTCATAAACCGGATCTTCATGTGGAATTTCTTTTGCCAAGGTTTGGACCGCAATCGGATCAAGTCCGATCTGTTCCTGAATTGGGAATCAACGCTCAACCTTTAAGATTCATGAGCCTTCTTATTCACCATACTATTCAATGTAATTATGAAGAACTTCAACTAACTCTTCCTCATCCAGCGGCTTATGGAGTTCATAAACTGATCATCTCAAGTCGACGATTGAATCAAACAAAGGTTGAAAAAGATCGAGAACAGGCTGAGGCAGTTTTAACAGCTTTAACAAAGCCAGAAGATTTGGATCTGCTTAAACAAATTTTGAAGGAAAGTTCCAAGAAAGAAAAGAAATCTATTTCGGAATCTTTGAAAGAAAGACCATTGTTGGGTGAGTTACTCGTTCCATTTTTGTAAAACTTCTTTTTTTTACACTAAATTTCATCAAAATGAGGATTTTTAGTGTAAGAACCTGTTTGGCTAAAAATTAATTTACGCATTTAGCGAGAGTGATTTTCA
>CAZSRQ010000147.1:0-4298 GCA_964609335.1 uncultured Pseudomonadota bacterium | reverse complement strand
ATACGGAATGGCGAAATTTTACTCTTGTGATCAATAAAGCAAAAACCGCCTGTAAAGTTTCTAGATATGCCATTTCCGACCATTTTGTTGACGTCAACAAAATGGTCGATCTCGGCTCTGGAAGTCAACGGGAAGTCGAAGATATAATGCTCACTCGCTATGCGTGTTATCTTATTGCTCAAAATGGAGATTCCAAAAAACAAGAAATCGCTTTCGCCCAAACCTATTTTGCCATCCAAACCCGACGAGCCGAATTAATTGAACAACGCCTCCTCGATGGTGAACGAGTCTCTGCTCGCAAAAAACTCTCTGCTACCGAGAAAGAGCTCTCTCAAGTGATTTATGAACAAACCGGAAGAGATGAAAATTTCGCAAACCACTCTTGGCACCCTATTTCGAAATGATTGGTTGTGGTTAAAATAAATCATGCTCCATCCACTACGAATCAAAAATTGCAATGAAACTTCCCTCTATCCGAAGAAAGATTTCGTCCTTTATTGGATGATCGCCAACCGCCGCCCCACCTACAACTTCAGCCTGCAATACGCCGTCGAATCGGCAAAAAAACTCAATCAACCGTTAGTCATTCTGGAGGCGTTGCGCTGCGGGTATCGTTGGGCGAGTGATCGGATTCATCAGTTTATTCTGGATGGAATGATTGATCATTTTCACTACTTCAAAGAGAAAACTGTTTTTTATTATCCTTATATAGAAAGTAAAGTGGACGAAGGAAAAGGGTTGCTCACCGCTCTCAGTGAACATGCCTCTCTCATGATTACAGATAATTTTCCGGCGTTCATATTGCCTCACATGGTCAATGCGGCGGCAAAGCAGGTTTCTTGTCGATTGGAAAAAGTCGATTCTAACGGATTACTTCCAATACATTTAGTGGAGAAAGATTTTTTAACCGCTTATAGTTTTCGGAGATTTTTCCAGAAAAACATTCCGGAGTTTCTGCTCGATTTTCCTGAAAAAGAACCGCTCACCAAAACGACTCTTCCTGAAATCAAAAAAATCCCAGAATCAATTTTAAAGCAATGGCCGATCGCGACGCTTATTTTTTTGGAAGACGAAAAGACAGTTGCAAAACTACCCATCGATCATTCAGTAAAAGCGACAAAAACCGAAGGAGGATTTCTTGAAGCGAAAAAGCGATTGAAACATTTTATCAAAAATCAGCTTTCCTCTTATGACGAATCAAGAAACCAACCGGAAATCAAGGGAACCAGCGGATTATCCCCCTATCTTCATTTTGGACATTTGTCGGTGCATGAAATTTTTACCGAAATTGCGAAAGCTGAAAAATGGAATCCTGCCAAAATCAGCACCAAAGCGAATGGGAAGCGGGAAGGCTTTTGGAAAATGAGCAAACCTGCAGAGGCATTTTTGGATGAACTGATTACCTGGCGAGAACTTGGCTTTAATTTTTGTGCCAACCGGAAAGATTATGACCAGTTTGAATCGCTCCCCGACTGGGCAGTTAAAACCTTGAAAAAACATTCAAAAGATTTAAGATCACCGCTCTATACTCTGAAAGAATTCGAACAGGCAGAAACGCACGATCTGCTTTGGAATGCGGCACAACGACAATTAGTCAGAGAAGGAATCATCCATAATTATCTCCGAATGCTTTGGGGGAAAAAAATTCTCGAATGGTCGGCATCCCCCGAAGAGGCATTACAAATCATGATCGAGCTGAACAACAAATATGCCTTGGATGGACGAGACCCGAATTCATATACCGGAATTTTCTGGGTGCTCGGAAGATTCGACCATCCGTGGCCTCCCGAGCGAGCTGTTTTTGGGACGATTCGATATATGAGCTCGCAAAATACTGCTAGAAAGTTCAAAGTTAAAAATTATATAGCTAAATATTCTGAGTAATCGATCTCGAAAATAAATTATCCCTCCCCTTAAGATAAGGGGAGGTTAGGAGGGGTTATGAAAAGTTGGAGACATCTTCATCCTTCGTTGATTAAGCTTTTCTTCATAACTCCACCCAATCCCCTCTTACCTTAAGAGGGGAAGCTTTCATCAAAGTTTAAGAGAGTTTTCTATGAATATCTTAATGAGTGGCTCCAGCGGCCTCATCGGTTCACATCTTCGAAAATTCCTGATCCAGCAAGGAAATCAGGTGATTCGACTCGTTCGACATCCGGCAGACAATTCCGGCTTCGAACTCTTCTGGGATCCTGAAAACAGGCAAATCAATCCTCAATCTCTCGAAGGAATCAACGCTGTGATTCATCTCGCCGGTGAAAGTGTGACCGGTCGCTGGTCAGAAGCCAAAAAAGCAAAAATTAGAAAGAGTCGACTCGATAGTACATTTCTTTTATCCAAAGCATTTTCAAAACTGGCGATGCCGCCCCAAACGTTTCTCTGCGCCTCCGCGATCGGCTATTACGGAAATCGAAACGATCAGATTCTCGATGAAACAAGCTCAAAAGGGAGAGGATTTTTGGCTGATCTGGCGCAAGAATGGGAACTCGCCACAAAACCTGCCGCCGACAAAGGATCGCGGGTGGTGAATCTCCGCTTTGGAATCGTCCTTTCTCCCGAGGGAGGCGCACTTCAAAAAATGCTGCTCCCCTTTAAACTCGGATTGGGTGGAACTTTCGGCTCGGGAAAACAGTATATGAGCTGGATTAGCTTGGAGGATGTGATTCGGGCGATTTATCATTGCCTCACGACCAATGCAATTCGTGGGCCGGTGAATATTGTGGCACCTCAGCCGCTGACCAATAAAGAATTCACAAAAACCTTGGGAAGAGTTTTACACCGACCGACTTTTATGACGGTGCCGGAATCTGTTTTACAATTGGCGGTGGGAGAAAGTGCCAATGAACTGCTTTTATCGAGCAGTCGGGTGAAGCCTGAAAAGTTGATGGAGACGGGGTTTCAATTTCGGTATCCGGAGTTGGAAAATGCTTTAAAACATCTTTTAAAAAATTAATTGGTTCTTATTGGCAATTCTTCAAATTAGCAAAATATAATGTCAATCCATCTCCTCCTCACAAAAAACCTCCGAGAACCGCTGAGCGCGATTCTCGACTCGCTCATCGAGCAGCACATCTCTCATCGCTTAGTCGATGACTTTTTAATTCTCACTCCCGATTCCGAATCAGCCGAAGATTTGATCGAACATTTTTTGCAAGATGAAAGACTCGGAAAAGTTTTAACTGGATCGAGTATTCTCTCCTTTGAGGAATGGATTAAAAGACAGGCAGCAGAGATTTCGCCCCAAAGCCTTAATTCTCCGCAATGGATTCGCGAAACGGCGTTTCAATCATTGACAACCACTATTGCTTTTCCGACGGAAGAACTGCAAAGAAAATTTTCTGAAGATCAAATCTCGTTAAACTCATTATTCCAACTGATTGATTCATTCAGAAAAGAACATTTGTCTGAAAAGGAAATTTATCATTTTGTGAGCCAGTTTGATCCGTTGCTGGCGGAGCTTTGTTCAAAACTGTTTGGCCAATATGATCACCTGGTCAAGAAGCATCCGCTTATTGGAGATCAATCGCATCTCACTCAAATTGTTTTGAATACGATCTCTAAAAACAAATTAGAATTCTTGAATTCACTCAAAACAATTTACTGGATCGGCTTTTGCTCTATCTCTCCGATTCAAAAAGAATTCATCCGGCAGATAGAAAAAAACGGTTCACTTGAACAGATTCTCTATCTTCAGAAATTGCAAAAAAAAGAGACCCAAGATTTTCTGACGATGATTTGGCAGGAAAAAATTCCCCCATTTTCGGAGATAAAAAGCGCAGAGCCAGTTCAGTCTAAAAATGAAATTTTGGAGTTCTCAACGCCGTTTGAAGAGGCAAGTTTTATCGTTTCGGAAATTCACAAACTGATTCAAGAAGGAATTGCTCCAGATCAGATTGCACTTTATTTGGCGGACGATTCATTTTGGAAATTTTATTTCTCCTCTCAATTCGAAAAGCTCGGCATTTATACTAACTCAATCTTTCAAAAACCACTCGCTTCATTTTCTTGGATCAAAGAAACCTTTGATTCGCAAATTGAGCAGGCGTTAGAAAAAACTCATCAGTTTATTGAGGAGAAACGGGAACTATTTTCAAAAAACAAAACCTATGAAATCTCCCTTCAAATCAGGGGATTAGTGAAATGGTTCGAAACTCTTGAAAAAATTGTTTTTTATCAAAACGAACTGAAATTTTTGAATGAAAAAGATTTCCCGCATGAAAAAATCGCCTCACAAACTTATATCACCGAAAAATAAAATTTCAATCAGGGAATTCACATAAGAAAAGCGAATCGAATAG
>CAZSRQ010000146.1:0-4628 GCA_964609335.1 uncultured Pseudomonadota bacterium | reverse complement strand
CCACTTTCGGAATTGGAGTCGATTACGGAGTCAATATTTACCAGCGCTATCACCCGGAAGGGTTCGGCTCGTTGCCTAATGTTCTAAAAACCACAGGGGGAGCGGTTTTCCTCTGTTCACTCACGACAGTCATCGGTTATTTCACCCTGATCATTGCGAGAAACCAGGCACTCGTCTCCTTTGGACAAATTGCGATTATCGGAGAGATCAGCTGTCTGTTGGCAGCCCTTATTTTCATTCCCGCCTTTATTATTTATCTTGAAAAGAGGTAGGTGCGAACTCATTCGCAGAAGAAGAAGTTTTGACCGAGCCAATTCGACCTTGCACCTTAAGAAGAGGAGATTTCATTCGACAGTTCCTCTTGGTCGTCAGATTTTCTTGCAAAATAGAGAGCCAATTTCTCACCACACCGATGAATCCCGGAAATCAACCCTTCAATGAATTTTTCATGGGTGAAATGCCGAATCACTTCATCCCGGATTTCCTGCCAGAAATTTTCGTTCACTTTTTGGTGAATTCCCTGATCTCCCAAAATCACAAACTGGCGATCTTGGAGTGAAAGATAAAACAAAATTCCGTTTCTCTCCTTCGTTCGGGTCATTTTCAGTTTCTCAAAAACAGATTTTGCCTCATCGATCGGAGTCCCTCTGCTTCGATGCGCCAGATGAACCCTGATTTCTCCTGAAGTCAATCGCTCCGCTTGTTCAATCGCCTGAACAAGCCGGGATTTTTCTTCTTCAGTAAAAAAATTTTCCGGATGATATTTACGCATATATTTTCCGCCTATCTATCGTGGATCTCTATCAGCTTTCAAAAAAATGGCCTAATAATTTTCATCGAAAAGCCGGCAAACTTTGTCAGGGATAAAACGATCACTTGATTATTTTTACCGCCTGCTCTAGCTACTGAACTCTGTTAAATATTATCATCTGTAGTCGAAACTTCCGTTGTTTCACTGAAAACGACTCAAGTTTCCACTTCCGCCATTTTATCCAAAGGAGTTTTTATGCCAGCCAGCGTCAACAAAGTGATCTTAATCGGAAATTTGGGCTCTGACCCGGAAGTCCGTTTTACCCCCAGCGGTCAAGCGGTTGCAAATTTCAATATCGCGACGAATGAGTCCTGGAAAGCAAAAGATGGTCAAGATCAAGAGAGGACTGAATGGCATAAAATCGTCGTTTGGGGAAAGTTGGCTGAGCTGTGCGGCGAATACCTCGGAAAGGGAAGGCCTGTGTATGTAGAAGGTCGACTGCAAACCCGCGAGTGGAATGATAAAGAGGGAAACAAGCGATACACCACTGAAATCGTCGCCAATAGCATTCAGTTTTTGGGAAGCCCTGGGGAAAAAAACAAGAGTTATGCCGAGGCAAAACCGATGGCATCTAAATCTCCCGCGGCGGGTGAAATTCCGGTTCCGGAATCGGATGATGATATTCCGTTTTAATGTTTTTAACTCTATTTCCGTACTGTTTCTGGTGCGGAAATATTATTTTTTAAAATAGATTCGCCCCCAGCCGAAAGTAGACGCTAAAATCGGGCGATGGCCCATTCACCGCCAAGTCTTCAGTAAAAACAAACTCCCAGAGAAAGTGCCTCCATTGGCCATTTTTCGGACCGGTCCCCTTGAACCCAACATTCAAATCAACAGGCGGTTTATCTAAGAGAGGATTTTTTGTATTGGAGAAAAGTGGCGTGTTCCCTTGTATTTGTCCAACCACGGAAGCAATATGGGTGATATTCAGCTCAAAACTTTGGGAAAAAGCAAAAACCGCGGAACGGGTATATCCTTCAAGCGGAGGGAAATTTCCCAAACCGAGATATCCCAGATTGGTGTAAGAATGAAAACGTTTGTAGGATTTTTCGAGTGCAAGATTCAGATGAAAGTCGACACTTCCGCTTCCGAGACCACTTTCCCGATTTCCGGTCGGAACTTTAAAAGCCCCTTTCAGTGAAAGCGCAGGAACTTTTCCTTTCTCTTTTAAAAATTGATGTTTTAAATAAAAATTGATGTCCGATAATCCGAATGTTTCTTGAGTTACTGAGTAAAGACTTTGCGCGCCGCGAGTGATTTTGTAACTGAATCTTCCGTTCGGGACAGCTTCTCGTCCCCCATTCGGAAAACCGAAGGTATGATGATAACTCTGAACAAACGCATCGAGAAATCCGCCTGAAAAACTCAAGAAAGGAAGTTCGGCACCGACTTCAAAACTTTTATAAAAACTGTAGGAGAAATCGAGAGAGGTTCTGTAAACCTCCATATCGAGATCGACTCCCAAGGCGCCGGTTTTAAAATTTCTTTCGTTCATGCTGGTGAAAACCTCTTTGATCGTCCATTGAAATTTTCCAGGTTCAATTGTATGGGGAGATTCAGGAGTTAAGCTGAAAAAAAGCAAGTAAAGTGGATTTTGCGTTCGAGTCGCCAGAGGTCCAAAGGAAGGATAATATTCAAGCGCATAGGCAATATCACAAATCAGAAAAATAAAGAGGCTTGCCAAGAGAAGGAGTTTTTTCATAAGAGAATCTTTCCCCTCCTATCAAGATTAAAGGGAGGAGTTTAGTTCATTTCAAGGAGATAAAAAAATGTCAAATAATCAAATTCATGAAGTAGTCATCATCGGCTCTGGAGCTGCAGGGCTCACCGCTGCTATCTATAATGGCCGCGCCAATCTTCATCCGGTCGTGATCGATGGAACGCAACCAGGCGGACAACTGACCACCACCACCGAAGTCGAAAACTTTCCAGGCTTTCCGGAAGGAATCATGGGGCCTGAGCTAATGGACAACATGCGAAAACAGGCGGAACGTTTCGGTACCCAATTCATTTTTGATCAAGTCGTTAGTGTCGATTTCAAATCGCATCCCAAAAAAATCAAACTCGGATCCCAAGAGCTGCTCGCAGAAGCAGTGATTATCGCAACGGGAGCGGCACCCAAATTATTGGGACTCGAAGCAGAGAAAAAGCTGATGGGGCGTGGAGTATCTACCTGCGCTACCTGTGATGGCGCCTTTTTTAAAGGAGCTGATTTGATCGTGGTCGGCGGCGGAGATTCGGCGATGGAAGAGGCGAATTTCTTAACCAAATTCGCCAAAAAAGTTTATGTCGTTCACAGACGAGATCACCTTCGAGCGAGTAAAATCATGCAAGAGCGGGCGTTAAAAAACCCCAAGATTGAATTCATCTGGGATTCAACGATCATTGATGTTTCGAGCATTGAAAAAGGGGCGGTCGAATCAGCCGTTTTAGAAAATCTTAAAACCAAAGAAAAAAGAGAACTCAAAGTCGAAGGGATTTTTGTCGCAATAGGACATATTCCAAACACGGCACCTTTCAGAGACCAGATTGAATGCGATCAAAACGGTTATTTCCTGACGAAAAAAGGAACCCAAACGAACATCGAAGGGGTATTTGTCGCGGGCGATTGTGTCGACCATGTTTATCGTCAGGCGATCACTGCGGCGGGGATGGGGTGTATGGCGGCGCTCGATGCGGAGAGATGGTTGGAATCGGTCAAAAAATATTAAAACATCGCCCTTATCCCATCCCAAATTATATACAATGGTTCTATCAGTCCTTCTGCGGAAGTATAAGGAATAAATCTGCAACCATTTTGTTCCCACCGCTGAAGATGGCGCAACATTGCAGGAGGAATGCCATCTCGCAAAAGTGTGTGATCGCTACTTTCTTTATATCCCTGCAGGTAAAACTCTACCGCTTTTTTTTGGTCTCCGATCTCATCGTAGATTTTTCCAATCTGAATATAAGTACTGGCTTTTTCATATTTATACTCTGAAAACTTCAAACTTGCCTCAGCAGCAACGATCGCTGCCTGGAAAAGTTGATTGGATTCTTTTGGTGAGGATTTTCGGTTTATTTTTGCAAGATTTATCAGATTCCATACCAAAGTTAAATAAGAGAACGGTTCTTTATCGTTGCCCATAGTAGATAAGTGAACTGCAAGAACGAAGCTAGGGCTGTAAGAGCCATACATACTTCCTATGTAATTCTCATTCCTTATTTGAGTGGTATTAACAATAGCGGTGCAGAAGGCGGTTATCGAGTAGAGAAGAAAGAGATCACCACTGAACCAAGCTACAGGATCTAATCTGTTTAACGCAGCCCACTGCAATGCCACAGTCTCATAAAAATCAGTTGATTTTTCTTTTAAACTTTTGTCTTTGCAAGCAGGGGGGTTTCCCAATTGACCTGATTCTAATCGAGATAGAGGACAGATATTCATTTTCCATTGAGCAAAGTTACTTACTTTTTCAGTACAATAACGTTTTACTGCACCGTCAGCCCAAGCTCGGAGCCTTGGAGTAAAATCTGGATGAGCCTGGCTGATTTGACCAACGCCTAAGGAGGCTTCCACTAATGTTTTATAATCAATAGCAGGAGTTGTTGGATTTAAAGGGGGTACAGCTGCTGGGGAAGGGATTTCAAAAAAAGGTTTTAAGTCCTGAGGAAGATTATTAAAAATAGGTTTTAGATCTTTACTAAGGTCAAAATTTGCCATATTTTTTTCCTTTCATTTATCGCTTTCGCTTAAATCATCAAATAACGAAGTAATTATCGGGGATGCATTTACTTACTTGGGGTAGAAAAAAGAGAAGATATTTTAAGGGGTTAG
>CAZSRQ010000145.1:0-4707 GCA_964609335.1 uncultured Pseudomonadota bacterium | reverse complement strand
GCTTGAGACATGTTTCTCTCCTATTTTAATGACTCTGAATCTGACGTTCTAATTCGTCAATCTCCTTCCGAAGACGAGAAATTTTGCTTTTTAAATCAGCGATCGGAATCTTAAACTCTTCTTTCTTCGGGATAAAACTTGCTTCTAATTTCTCAAGTTCGGCATAACAAGAAAGAGACTCCTGATTGATCTCTTCAAATCTTTTCCAAAGAGCCTCCATGTTTTTAGTCATCTTCTTCTCCCGTTTGAGCATTGCAATAGACCAGACATTCAACTCTTACCAAACCTACCTCTCTACTCTCTCAACCCGTTCTTCAATATGAGAAAGCCTCGTTCTTACATCGACTAAAGCTTCTTGTAATTGGCCCACCTGATCATAATCTTTGGTGAGTCGTTTCATTTGTCCGTTAGCGACGATATATTCCTGCTCTAAATTTTCGAATTTTTTGTAAAGGTCATCGAAACGATCGAGAGTTTCGGATCGAAAACAATGCATTTCCTCTCGAAACTCTTTTGCTTCTTTTTCTGTTTTATCAAACCGAGGTTCAATGATTTTGTGATAAAACTCAATCAAAGATTCTTTCAAAAAAATCTTTAACCGAGCTTCAGATTCTTCTAATTGAAGCTTTGATCGACTTTCAAATTCAGAAAACCGGTTTTCGAATCCAGAAAACTTATTTTCAAGACCAGAAAATCTCCCTTCAAGACCAGAAAATCTCCCTTCAAGACCAGAAATTTTAACTTCAAGTCCGGAAAATTTACCTTCGAGTCCAGAAAATCTCCCTTCGAGACCAGAAAACTTATTTTCGAGTCCAGAAAATTTACTTTCAAATTGAGAAACAGTCAGCGGTTTTTCTTCGCGGGGTTGAGACATTTGAATCTCCTCATCAGGATTGGGATTTATAAACTGGAAGGCAAATCTTTCATACTATCTTCATCAAAAAAATCAACTCTTAAATCAGGCTCTCCCCCCCGGCCCTTCTTCCCTCAGCCCCAAACAGGTTCGAAAATATCGACTCTCTCGAATCGCCTCACGAATGTCTTCAATCATCTTGTAAAGTTCAGGATTATCTTTCACTAATGCTTTTAATTTTCTTTCATCGTCGGCATTGGCAAGCTCAAAGCGTTGTCCGTTCACAAAAACTGACTCGACTCCCAATTGCCCCATATCCCGTTCAAAGCCGGCAACTACCTCATTACGCCCCATTTCAAGTGCTTCGTCGCCCCGTGGAATCGGCAAGCCATGATGAGAGGTTCCGGAATAATCGAGCCTGACCCCTTTGAGCTTGATATGAATCGCGGCTCCCATGATGATCGCACCGGCAAAATTAGCTTGGGAAACCAGTTGCGCACTATCGGCACTATCGGCACTCGAAAATAAAACGGTGTGGCGTTCGATCGCCTCTCCAAAGTTTTGCCAAGGGTGCTCTTTCAGATCATTATCTTCGTTCTCCCCTCCTGCCCCTTTGGTTTTGGCCGCTTTTGCTCCCATCGATTTTTTGAGAGTTCCCTCGTTGGTAGCTTCGTCTTTCTCGACCCCTTCTTCTCCTTCTACAAACTGCTCCGCCTCTTCGATAATATCGTTTAAATCTTTTTCTCCGAGCTCTTTGGCAAATTTCTTACCGCTCGCCAAGGTTCCTTGGGCGGATTTCTGGGCTTCACCTTCAAGCTCTTCTCCCTCTCCATCCACAAAAGCATTTTCCTCTTCGAGATCTGAGTTATTCAAAAGTTTGTCGGAATAAATATATAAAGCTTTTCCTCGTGGACCATTCTGCATAAAGGCTCGATACCCGGGAGGAAGTTCATGTCGAAAATTGAGATTTTCAGCCTCCCCTTCGGCGAGCAACCCTTGGGCAGCCTGCGAACGAACCCGATAAGTCTGAAGACGTTTTTCCCCTTCCGCTCTCGACTCATTCAATCGCGTATCGGTTTTGGTATCGTTGGTCTGTTTGGTCAAAATTGCCTTGAACTGTTGTTGCTGAAAAAACTCACTTTGCTGCGACTTCATTTGAAAAGATCTCTCGACATTTCTCGATTCAACCTGCTGATTCGTGACTTGCTGATCGGTTCTCTGCTGAACCATTTCAGATAAATCTTTTCCATCGGTCGATTGAGCCTGAGAAAATTGGTCACTGAGACTGGTTTGACCCGCATCCATGATTCCATTCAATTGCGAAGCATAGGCCTGATTAAAAATTTTACCCATATCTTGGCTTTGATCAGTGCCAGGAGAAGGATTCAAATTTGCTGTAGAAGTCGACGAAGTCGAAGGGGTGGAGGAAGCGGTCGAAGCCTGAGATGGAGAACTTGCTTTTGAGCTTTCAGCCCCAGAAGTAGAGCCAGTCGAAGAAGGCGAATTCGTACTTGGGGTTGTTGTTGAAACAGTCGGATTTCTGATTGCACCGCCCATAAAAGTCTACTTTCTAAATGGAGATTATAACCTTTTGATTTTAAAAAGTTATTTTATAAATGAAACCATAAAACCAATCTATCTTTAAAAACAATCTATATGGATTATCGTCTCTCTACTCCTTAAAGGTTGCGGATTTTGGATAGATATAACTGATTTCCAACAGTTTTAACGATATACATGCTTTAACAGAGGTTGTCATCCCCCTAACTCGGGCATCTTATCTGACTTTACTAAACTGAGATTTTTCTTTTGAGATTTAAGACTCTTTGAAGTGACTTTTCGAGAACTAATCGAGAAAGCGTCTGATCTTGAAGAGACTTTTCCAGAAAATCAAACAGTTGAACTTGGGTAGCTTCTTCACGACAAATGAGGAGAATATCCCCCCCCGCCTCCAGGAAAAGCTTGGCCGCATCCCCCAAACCATAGCGATCAGCGATCGCCGGCAGGAGGAAATCATCGGAGATTATCACCCCTGAATATCCTAAATTTTCCCGAAGAAGACCGGTCAGGATCTTTTTTGAAAGAGTCGCAGGATATTCCGGATCAATCTGGGGATATAAAACATGCGCCGTCATCAACATTTCAATCTGGTTTTCAATCGCTGTATGAAAAGGGATCAGCTCAACCTCTTCGATTCTGGAAAGAGGGAGATCGACCACCGGAAGTTCGAGATGGGAATCTTTGGAGGTCTCACCATGGCCAGGAAAATGTTTTCCACAAGGAATGATGTTTTTGGAACGCAGTCCCCGGATGAGGTCGAGTGCTACTTTGGAAACTATTTCCGGATCTGAACTAAAGGCACGATCGCCAATAATCGGATTCTTGGCATTCGTATCGACATCAAGAACCGGTGCATAATTGAGATTAAAGCCGACCTCGGAAAGTTCCTCTCCCATTAAAGAGCCGACTTCATAAGCGGAATTTTTTAAACCGATTTCGCGTGCAGTTTGGATTTGGGTAAACGGTGGAGGAAGGCGAAAAACGCGTCCCCCTTCATGATCGACTGAAATGAATAAGGAATAATTTTTCTTAATGCTTTTTAGCTCGCGAATCAGCTCGATGAGCTGTTCTTTCGATTCAATATTTCTTTTGAAAAGAATGACGCCGGCGAGACTCTCTTCTAAAATCAGATTACGAATATAAGAAGGAACGGAAAGGCCGTCAAAACCTAGAATGGAGAGTTGTCCAATGAGTTGTTTGCGAGAAAATTCCATTGAGGAGACAGAATACAGAAGAAAGAAGACAGAAGACAGGAGACAGAAAACAGAATAAATAAGGTACATTTTTTTGGCTTCTGATTTCTGATTTCTATATTCTGCATTCTCCTTCCTGTATTCTTCTTAATTCACCGCTTTTCCAAATCGATTCCATCGAATCAAATTTAAACCGATTTCGGATTGATCATGATTAATCGATAACCAAATCACCATCGCGCGACCGATAATATTTTCAACCGGAACAAATCCCCAGACTCTTGAGTCACTCGAATTATCCCGATTATCTCCCATCACAAAATAATGGTCAGGAGGAACTACCCTTTCAAAATTTGATTCAACCTCCATCGGATCGAGTCGTTGAAAATGTTGAACAAAATGGGCAACCGTTCCGAGCTCTTCGATAGAAAACTGGTAACTTTTCCATTCGGGAATGAAAGGAATTTCCTTAAAATTTTTCAACGATTCATTTCCGCTGATTTTCTCAATCTGCAAATTTTTCGGATCTGGCTCGGTAAGCTCTTTTAAAGCAATGGGGTATCTATTCACTTTTTCGCCGTTAATATAAAGATCATTCCCCTTCATTGAAATTTTGTCTCCCGGCAAACCGACTACCCGCTTGATATAATCGGTGGTTCCAATAATTGATTTCCAACTCTCAGGTACTTTGATTCCAGCTATCAAATTATTTTCACTTCCTGGATAAACAAACACAATCACTTCACCCCTTTTCGGTTTTTCAAATTGGGTAATCCATCGTTTCGTAAATGGAACTCGAATTCCATACACAAATTTGTTTACGAAAATATGATCTCCCACCAGAAGGGTGGGAACCATCGATTTAGTCGGAATTTTAAAAGCCTCTACCAGAAAAGCCCGAAGAATAAAGGCGATGATCAGGGCGAAGAAAAAGGCATCAAAATATTCGCGGAAAGTCGATTTCTTTTTCTTTTTAATGGGAGATGAATTTTCTGAAGTGATGTTTTCAGCCATGGAATTTTCCTTATTTACAATATGAGCTGTAGGGGCGAAGCATTTGCCTTCAAAAATACTCCTTAGATATATTTTTGAAGGCAAATG
>CAZSRQ010000144.1:0-4954 GCA_964609335.1 uncultured Pseudomonadota bacterium | reverse complement strand
TTTCGTTTTTGGAAAAGGGGAATAGTAAAGCCACGAATAGGGAAAAGTTCGGAGAGAGAGTTTATTCAACGGAAAACTCAAATCCCATTCGATTTCGAAATCTCTATCTTTGAGACTTCCATAAGATCCGTTTTGAAAGAGAGCTGATTTGCCCAATTGAAGATAAAAAATATCTTTTTCGATTTTAATCTCTTTGAGCGAAAATTTTTTGATTCCACCGCAATTGTTTTTGGGATTATTTTGATCGAACATCATCGCCCACAAACTTCCGTAGGAAGGTTCTTTGAGGGGGCTATGGAGCGTAAAACGGATCCAGAAAGAGATCTGCTCTTTGATCAGATGAAACTTGAAAAAATAGACTTCATAAAAAGGTTTTACCCCTTGATGAAATCGGGTCATGTTGTCGGATTCTTGGAAGCTCATGATCATAGAGTTAGGGGTCGGGGGTTAGGGGTTAGGGGTTTTGATTTTTTATTTTCATTATAACCCCCGACTCCCGACTCCTAACCCCCAACATTTTTTTCAATCCCTAAAATTCGTAAACTGCAGCGGAATTCCGAAATCTTTTCCACGCGCCATCGCCATCACCTGTTGCAGATCATCTTTATTTTTTCCGGTGATTCGGACCTGCTCTTCCTGAATCTGCGCAGTCACTTTCAATTTCGATTCCTTGATCATTTTCACAATCTCTTTTGCCTTTTCCGTTTCAATTCCCTGAACCAGTTTGACTTCGCATTTGACCAATCCACCCAAAGAGGTTTCGACATTTCCAAGATCGAGTGCCTTGGGGGAGATTCCTCTTTTGACGATTTTGCCGATTAAAATTTCGCGGACCGCTTTCATCTTGTAATCGTCATCGGCAACGAGATCGATTTTATCTTTTTCAAAACGGATTTCACTTTTCGAATTCTTGAAATCGTAACGGGTCAGAATCTCTTTTTTCGCCTGATTGACCGCGTTGTCGACTTCCTGAAGATTGATTTCGGAAACAATGTCGAAGCTGGGCATAAATGGTTAGGAGTTGGGAGCTGGAAGTGGGGAGTAAAAAAGGTAAAATATAAAAATTCATTACCCCTAACTCCCAACCCCTAACCCTCAACTAATTTTTAATCTCCCTCACCCCTTTCGGTTTTACAAAAACAAATTTTGCATCGGGGATCGATTGATTGAGTTGAACATTCTTGAAATGATAATGACTCAAATTTCCGGTTTCGTTTTTCAAATACGCTTCGGTCACGAGATGTGTCGACGGATCAAACCCCAAAATCAACTCTTCGAGATTACTTTTTGGATTCTTTGGGATCAATCTCAGCCAATCTAACTGAGAAGTTGCCTTGATTTTTTGAAGTTCATTTTTGTTCAGACTCGAAACTTTAAATTGAGCCGATAAATTTCCCAATCCTCCCAAAAAAGCGAGCGCTTCTTCGGGTAACATCTGGGCGGAAACCGAGTAGAGATCGACCTGATTATCCCCCTTCTCATAAATCCAGAGTTTTTTGCCGTCGGAAATATAAAGTTTTCCATCTTCTCCGTCATATTCGACATAAAGCTTTCCCGGCTTTTTGAAAATGGTTTTTCCGGTTTTCTCGATCTCTTTTTCCAAAGAGCTGATCACAATTTTTTGGGAGAATTCGCTCGAAACATCTTGGGCATTTTCATAGGTTTTTTGAACATTCTGGACAATTTTTTCCGTCGTAACCGCATGGGAAGAGACAGAAAACAGAAAAAATAAAAGTGCCGCAAAGATTGAATAGATCATAAATTATTCCGGATTGGATTCTGGTTTTATCGCATCTTTTTCTTTGACCCAATGGTATTTTTTACAATGAGGGCATTCTTCATAACGATGGGTCATCATATTTAACGCAAAACTGGGTCGATCATAAACCACATTACATTCAGGGCATTTCATCCTTCCAAAAAAGAACAATCCCCCCTTATTCCATTTGCCATAAGTTAGATATACCAGCAATGCAAGCATCAGAATAAAATAGATGTTTATCCAGATCGTTAAAATAACCGTCCAGGTCTGATTCCCTAAATTCCATAAATCCATTTTTGAGAGAGAAATCGGAAAATTTCCCAAAAAATGCAACGCCATCATCCCCAAAATTCCGAGGATAAACTTCTTAGCCCCTTTATGCAGCTGACAAAGCGGAACTGCGACAAAAACACCATGCATAAAACAAACCATCAACCGCTCTCCGATATATCCTCCCAACAGATAAAACTGATACCAATGGGGAGGGATCAGACTCGGACTGGTTCGATTCAAAAGCTCTGCAATAAACCATAATTCGCCAATTCCAAAACCAAGGCCAAGCGCCATTGCCGTTTTTACCGCATTGTCCCGGGTGATCTGCCTTCGAAACCAGGGAATCAGGAGGGGCCAGAGCTTCGCCAAATCTTCGGCCAGCGGAGCTTCAAAAGCTCGAAGAAAAAAATAACTTGTCGTTTTTTTAAGAAGTTCAATATCTAATCCGGGATTCAGTTGAGAGGAAATCAAAATCCAGAATTTTCTAAGATACGGTTCACGAATCAGATAATACATCGCTGCACACATCGGAAGTTGAAGAAAGATCGCAACCAGATAAACCTTTTTCTGAGCAGGGGATTCTTTCCAGAAGATAATGCTACCGATGATCAGAATAGCCGATAAAGTGGTAAAAATGGCTGCGACGTAGATAGTCGACATTTTTTATCTCCTTTGGGGATAGCAGCAAAACATATTTTGACAGATTACCTCAAAAAAAGTTCAGTTTCATTAAAAGTTTTTTACCTCCAAAATTACAAATCTGCTTTCTTATGAAAAAACTGAATCATCAGAGATGAATCTCCCTCATAAAAAAATTGGCTCGGTTGAGTTTTATCTTTTTCAAAACGGTAGATCAAAGCAGTCACTTGATCGGGAGGATTTTTATCGCACCAAACACCCCCTCTCAAACAGAGATAGACGACTTCTGAAGCTTGTTGAAACTCGGAAACCCACTCTTTTTTGCGATTAGTACTATAGCTTGAGGTTGGAAGAGCCCGAACCGGACTGTTTTCGATCAAAGCAAAAAGGGCAACCGGATAAATCGCCCAATAATCTCCGATCACAAAACGGATGTTTTTTTGTTTGAGCAATTGAACTGTATTCTCAAAAATTTCCTGATGATTTTTTTTATCAAAATGAAGAACCGTTTGATAAACAGAACTGACGGAGAAAAAAGACAATAGGAATAGGGCGACAATCGAAAACCGTTTTTTTTCAAAACATTTTCCCAAA
The DNA here is from genome assembly GCA_964609335.1 of uncultured Pseudomonadota bacterium. Lineage (GTDB taxonomy): Bacteria > UBA10199 > UBA10199 > JADFYH01 > JADFYH01 > CAZSRQ01. Next base: position 1,686 of record CAZSRQ010000144.1, on the reverse strand, counting down.
ATCAGGGCGGCAAAAAAATAGGCCGGATAATGCCAGAGCCAAAGATATCTTTTCAAAAACTCCAAATCAAACGATTCGTATTTTCGAACAATCACCAGAAAAGGGATGATGAAAAACGCGCTCAAAAAAACAATCAAAGTCTGATCGGAATCGAGAGAGTTTTTAAGAATGTTTCGGATCTTGTTTCTCTGCTGAATGAAGAAAATAAAAAGAAGGGAAAAAATACCAATCCCCAAAACCCAAATAATCGTCTCGGAAAAACGATTCAAATCGAGCGGATAACCAAAAAAAGCAGATAAATAGGAAAAAGTGAACTTTGCCGTCGAGGCAAAATAATAATGTTTTCCGGCATTCATCGGACTTAACGTCATCCCTTCCCCAAAAATTGGAAGGAAAGAGAAAAGGAGCGGAAAGAGTAGACCGAGAATCAAAAAACAGAATCCCTTCAGACGATGACAAAACAGGTTCCATAAAATTAACGGAACCACAAAATAGATCGAGATCGGCTGAGTATAAAATGCCGCTCCAAGCAGAAAACCTCTGAAAAAAATATTAGAGGTCAAAAGAGAAAGAAGAACGAGAATAAACAACGTTGTGTAACTAAAAGCAGGCTGGAGCTGTTCATCAAAAAGGAGAGGAGGTAAAAACAGCAGTAAAACAGCTAAAACAACTAACGCATGCCGGGACAAAAATCGGGAAGCTACTTTTAAAAAGAGCAAATCACAAATCAAGGCGAGTAGCGCATTTGGAATAAAAAACCAGGCAACCTGATGCGGAATAATTTTAAACCAAAGGGCGTTCCATAAAGTTTCAAGCGTTCCCAGATAATCCTGGGCCCACATGAATTTGCTGGCACCTCCTTCAAACCAGGCAAACGCCATCTGCAGATGCACAGCGACATCAGCGTTGATCGGAAATGGAAGATAAATCAAAAAAGGCAATCGAATCAGACACCATAAAAAAATGTAGAAAAAGACAAGCCACTGTTTTTTCATGAGAATGGTTTTTCTGAATCATTAATTGACGCTAAATTTTGCCTATCAACAAACATTGTGCCGTAGGGGCGAAGCATTTCCAGCCGCTATAGAACGGCAGCCAGATATTGGAGGGAAATGCTTCGCCCCTACAAGCATTCAGACCGAGCGGCTCAATATAATTCTATTTCTTCATCGATTCAATTAAAACCCTCGCTACTTCGGGACGCGAAAACTCATGCGGAGGCTCAATCCCCTGAGAAAGCAGCTCTCGAACTTTCGTTCCTGAAAGAGCCACATGATTTTCTTTGTCGTGTGGACAGGTTTTGTTTGAGGCCATTCCTTCGCATTTTTTGCAATAAAAGGTATGATCAAAAAAGAGTGGGATAATTCCGATTTCTTCCGGTTTGAATTCGTCGAAAATAAAATGCGCATCAAAAGTGCCGTAATAATTCCCCACTCCGGCATGATCACGTCCCACAATAAAATGCGTGCAGCCATAGTTTTTGCGGATGAGCGCGTGGAAGATTGCCTCTCGTGGCCCTGCATATCGCATAGCCGCCGGGTTTACCGCGAGCATACTTCTATTTTTTGGATAATAACCTTCGAGCAAAACCTCGTAACATTTCATCCGGACATCGGCAGGAATATCATCATTTTTCGTATCTCCCACCAGCGGATGAACGAGAAGGGCATCGACAAGGCCACGGGC
>CAZSRQ010000143.1:0-5013 GCA_964609335.1 uncultured Pseudomonadota bacterium | reverse complement strand
TCAACCGGTGGCCGAAACGATGACCGACGCCCAATTTCCGGCATCAGTCATCGTTCCGGCGGCAAGCTCGGCCATATTGCACATCGCGATCGCATGAACAGTTCCGATATGATTCAGCACCGAACGTCTTTTTTTGATGCTGACCACGCAATAGCCAGCTCGAAGCTCTTCAAATTTCGGATGGATGCTTCCAAAATAGGGGGCTTTCCAGCAGACGATTTTTGAAAAGAGCCATTTTCCGCAGGGGAATTTGGAGAGGCGGTTCCAGGTTGATAAGGTGAAGTTTGGTTGATCCATTTTTATCCTTTTTTTATTTTAAACTGACGTTAACGTTAACGTTAGGTTTGGAGATTTGTCAAGTGGATAAAATATTATTTGGCTCTCCCATTTGAAATCAGTTATAAACTTCCACCATGTTATTCGGAGCGGAGCGAAGCATCTAAACAACGTTGATTTGATTATAAAGATTTTCTTTTAAGCAGCCTTGCTTAGATCCTTCGTTTCACTCAGGATGACAATTTATCAAAAAGGAGAGAAAACATGGCGAAGAAAGGTAAAAATAAAGGCAAAGAGGTTTTAGTAGTCGCAAGTAAAGTAAAAGCATTCATCAAGAGCAAAGGATGCATGACCTCCAGTGATTCAATTCCAGCTATCTCTGATAAAATCTATGAATTGATCGAAACAGCCATTCAACGAACCAAGGCAAACAGACGTTCAACTGTTAAACCCCAAGATTTGTAAATTCTTAGCTGTCAGCGGTCAGCCATCCGCTGTCAGCTTTTCTCTATGAAAACGAGACTGATTCTATTCACCTTGATCGGATTTTTACTCTCTTTCCAGGTAAGAGCGGAAGGTTATGCCGCAAAAGACAAGGTAGAAGCGTTTTGGCGCGGTGGTTGGTATAAGGCGTCGATTGAAAGAGTGGAAAAAGAAAACCTTTACCGGGTTCATTTTTATGGTTATTGGGCTAGTCGTGAAGAATCGCTCGGAGCGAATCTGATTCGGCCGATTCCAGAACGACGTTATCCAGAACCTTCGACTCTCAAAGAAGGAGATAGTATTGAGTTTTTAGAAGGGGATCATTGGCGACCTGCGGTGTTTGTTGAAATGCGGCAATCGAAGGCGTTAATTCGTTATTCCGATGCGAGACAAAGAATCGAAAAATTGTTACCGATCCAATATCTCTGGAAAGTTCCGGAAGAAGTGAAGACTAAATAATAATAAAAAGCTCCTCCCTTTGTAAAAGGGAGGTTGGGAGGGATTTATTGCAAATCTTCTAGAATTAAATAGAAATGAACTCCTAGCAGTAAATCCCCCTTAATCCCCCTTTTCCAAAGGGGGAGAGGATAAAAAAGAATGAAAAAAGAAACACTTACCATTACAGATAATCGAACCGGAAAAAATTATGAAATCCCGATTGAGCATGAAACGATTCGGGCGATCGATCTTCGTCAGATCAAAACCTCCGAAGAAGATTTTGGGTTGATGACCTATGATCCTGCTTTTACCAATACCGTTTCCTGCAAAAGCAGGATTACCTATATCGATGGAGAAAAGGGAATTCTCCATTACCGCGGAATTCCGATTGAACAGCTCGCCGAAAAAAGCAGTTATCTGGAAACCGCCTATCTTTTGATCCACGGAGAACTGCCAACCGTTCAACAGCTTGAAGAGTGGACCCAGAATATTGTTCATCACACCTTTGTCCATGAAAATGTCAAAAAATTCATGGACGGATTTCATTATGATGCCCATCCGATGGGAATGCTCGTCAGCGCGGTGGCAGCACTTTCGACTTTTTATCCGACTGCCAAACAGATTTTGGATCCTGAAGTTCGCCGGATGTCGACTTATCGATTGATTGGAAAAGTTTCCACGTTGGCTGCGTTTGCCTATCGGCATAGTTCCGGAATGCCGTATGTTTATCCAGACAATGAGCTTTCCTACTGCGGCAATTTTTTGAACATGATGTTTCGGATTGCTGAACCAAAATATCAGCCGAACCCGGTGCTTGAGCGGGCACTCGATATCCTTTTTATTTTGCACGCTGATCATGAGCAGAATTGCAGCACCAGTGCGATGCGGAGCATCGGTTCTTCCCATGTCGATCCCTATTCGGCGATGGCGGGGGCGATTGCGGCGCTTTATGGCCCGTTGCATGGTGGAGCCAACGAGGCCGTTTTGCAGATGTTGAAAGGGATCGGGTCGAAAGATAAAATCCCGGCCTTTATCAAGAAGGTAAAGGCGGGAGAAGAGCTTCTAATGGGCTTTGGCCATCGGGTTTATAAAAACTATGATCCGCGGGCGAAAATCATCAAAAAAACAGCCGATCAGGTTTTTGAAGTGACCGGAGCAAATCCGCTTCTCGAAGTGGCGCTCGAGCTTGAAAAAATTGCGTTGGAAGATGATTATTTTATCAAACGAAAGCTTTATCCCAATGTCGATTTTTATTCCGGATTGATTTATCAGGCGATGGGATTGCCGACTTCGATGTTTCCGGTTCTTTTCGCGATTGCGAGAACTTCCGGCTGGATTGCCCAGTGGGAAGAGATGATTTGTGATCCCGAACAAAAAATAGCCCGCCCGCGCCAGATCTATCTTGGGTACGACCAGCGGGATTATGTTCCACTCGAAAAAAGAAAGTGATTCGACAGAGCCTTGACATTTGCAATTGTTATTCTATATTCGCGCCTCGTTTGAAGACGATCTTTTAGAAAACGTCACTTATCTAGAGTGGGTGAGGGAATTGGCCCGACGACCCCACGGCAACCGCTGATCCTCCATCCGTTGGATGAGAAAGGTGCCAACTCCAAACTCCTCTTGAAGGAGTAAAGATAAGGAGAGAATCCAGCCAACCTCTTCTTATTTGGTTTTTAGAGTTTCAGATAAAGCCCAAATAGAAAGAGGTTTTTTTATTTTTATGAACAGAGATCAGAAAAATTCCATTTTTTTCCCATTTGTTTTTCTCCTGGTTTTTTTTACAAAATGCGATTTTGCATTTTCAGCTCCCGATTTTTGTGGGCAAGAGATTCAGATCAAGGGGGAAAGTTCACACGCTTGCGAAAAAGCCTATAAAAAATATTTAACCGGAAAATATCGGGAATGCACCTATACCCATTGGCTGATTCGGCTGAACGATACGCTCAACCGGTGTCATGCTGATGTCATGAATCGGGAGCTGGATAAAAGATTGCTGCCGTTGAAAGAGAAAGATCCTGTCCAATTCGCCAAGGAGATGACACTTCAGAAAGAGTTTAATGAGGCGGTGAAGAAATTTTGTGATCGTTATGCCGAGTGTGGCGGAACGATGTATCAATATGTGGTTCCGAGCTGTTATGCCGGTTTGAACCAGTATCGAACCGATCAGGCGATTCAGGTCAATAAAAACCAGCTTGTTTTGCCGAATGAAGTTGTCACAGCCAAATGGAGCAAGGATTTCAAGGGATTTGCCGAGCAGTTCACTGTTTATCCGGAAGAGGTCTGGAAAGGGAAAAAAATACCGTCCAACCGGACCGAACGGGTTTTGTCTGAAATAGAAAAAGTGATTCAGGTCAAAGGGGATGATCTCTGCGCACTTGAATGAATCAAGGGAGAATGTTTCGTATGTCATACGTCAAAGGTTTGAAATGTCGTGAATGTGGTCATCAGTTTGCCAACGAGCCGATTCATGTTTGTGAGTTTTGTTTTGGTCCACTCGAAGTGAATTACAATTACGATGAAATCAAAAAAGTGATTTCCCGTGAAAAAATTGAAAGCCGGCCGGCAAATATGTGGCGATATCGAGAATTGCTTCCGATCGACGGCGAACCGACGGTTGGATTACAGGTCGGATTTACTCCTCTGGTTAAAGCAGATCGATTGGCGAAAGTTCTCGGAATCAAAGAGCTCTATCTGAAAAATGATGCGGTCAATTATCCAACGCTCTCTTTTAAAGATCGGGTGGTTTCCGTCGCTCTTTCGAAGGCGAAAGAGTTTGGTTTTAAAATTGTCGCCTGTGCTTCCACCGGAAATCTGGCGAACTCGGTCGCTGCCAATGCGGCTAGCTCTGGATTGGAGAGTTATATCTTCATTCCCCATGACTTGGAGGTTGGTAAAGTTGTTGGAACCTTGATCTTCGGAACCAAAGTGATCGGAATTCGTGGCACCTATGATGAGGTGAATCGTCTCTGCAGTGAAATTGCCGCGAAATACAAATGGGCATTTGTGAATATCAACATCCGTCCCTATTACGCCGAAGGGTCGAAGGCGATGGGGTTTGAAATTGCGGAGCAGCTTGGCTGGAAAATACCGCAAAATGTGGTCGTCCCGATGGCGGGTGGATCCCTGATCACCAAAATTTCAAAAAGTTTTGCCGAGCTTGAAAAACTTGGATTGGTGAAAGAGAACAAGGCGAAGATTTTTGGGGCCCAAGCGAGCGGCTGTTCTCCGATCACCACAGCGGTAAAAAATGAATGGGAACTTTTCCGGCCTGTGAAACCGAATACGATCTGCAAATCGCTCGCGATCGGAAATCCGGCCGACGGTTTTTATGCCGCCCGCGTCATGCGTGAGTCGGGTGGATGGGGAGAAGATGTCACCGATGAAGAACTGACCGCCGCCATTAAGCTGCTTGCCGAGACGGAAGGGGTTTTTGCCGAAACAGCCGGTGGCGTGACTCTCGGAGTGGCGAAAAAGCTGATCGAACAGGGGAGGATCTCCCGCGATGAATCGACCGTTCTCTGCATCACCGGAAATGGATTGAAAACGCAGGAGGTGATCGCCGACAAGGTTGGAAAGCCGACGATTATCAATGCGAAGTTGGGTGAGTTTGAGGAAATTGTAAAGAGGTAATATGGATGTGCTGTTTGTCACCCATTTCATTTTGTGTCATCCCCGAGGTTTTTATCGGGGATCCAATTATATTTAATGGATTCCCGATAAAAACCTCGGGAATGACACTAGAAGGAAAAATCATGAAATGCAAAAAAGTTATTATGTCTACATCATAGCAAGTCAAAAAAATGGAACTCTTTA
>CAZSRQ010000142.1:0-5084 GCA_964609335.1 uncultured Pseudomonadota bacterium | reverse complement strand
TGATGGTTCGACAGGCTCACAATGTCCCATTTGTATAAAATTTATTGAGGGACATGAGTAGTTACTAAATAATTTTCAATTACTTTACTTTCTTCTTTAACGACTCATACCCAACCCCTTCCCCATTCTCCTCACTCACCGGCAATCCAGACTCTTTCCATCCCGGAATTCGTTGCCCCGTCGGCCCTTGCCCACCCCCAAAACCACCAAGAACGTTGGATAAATCCCGAAACCCAAGCAGCTCCAAAAACATGCAAGCTTTTTGGGATCGCCCACCTGCCTGACAGCCGATCACCAATTTCTTCTCTTTGGAAACTACCGCTTCTACGACCTTAGTAAAATCAGCGTTCGGAGCCATCCCCCCCAACTCTTCATCATAATCGAGGAGTGGAATATTGATTGCCCCGGCAGGATGCCCTTCTTCAAATTCAGGCCGAGAGCGGACATCGATATAAATGGCACTCGAGTTCTCATCGAGAATCGCTTTTGCTTCGAGGGGGGTAATTTGATGAATTGGCATAATTTCTCCAAAAAGAATACAGAAGACAGGAAACAGAAATCAGAAGAATGATTTTTCTTCTTTATTCTGAATCCTGTCTCCTGTCTTCTATATTCTGTTTTCAATCATATAAAGTAAGAAACTCTCCCTCCGCAAGATCGACAAACACATTCTTGATCTGCGTATATTCGTCTAGGGCATATTTCGAAAGATCTTTTCCAAACCCGCTCTGCTTGAACCCGCCATGCGGAGCCCACGGAGAAAGGATCAGATAATTATTCACCCAAACCTGTCCCGATCTCAACTGTTTCGCAATTCGGAGGCCTCGCTTGATATCCCTGGTCCAGACAGCGCTGGCAAGGCCGTATTCCGTATGGTTCGCGAGAGAGACCACCTCTTCTTCATTCTTGAATTTTGTGACGCAAAGAACCGGGCCGAAGATTTCTTCTTGGGCAATTTGAATCGAGGGATCTTCACAGGCGAAAATCGTTGGTCGGAGATAATTTCCTTTTGGATTGGGTAAAGGATCCGGCTCTTCGCCTCCGCAAAGCAAGGTGGCTCCTGCTTTTTTACCTGATTCGATATAGTTGAGAATCGACTGTTTCTGCTTGGGAGTAATGATGGCTCCCATTCTCGAATCCCAATCGAGCGGATTTCCGACCTTGATCTGGTTGGCGCGACTGACCAGTTGCTCGACAAATTGGTCATAAATCTTTTCATGGATAAACATTCTCGATCCGGCAATACAGCACTGTCCCGCATTAAAGAAGATGGCGGAAAGAGAACCGCTCACCGCCTTATCGATTTCGGCGTCATCAAAAATAATATTGGGGGATTTTCCACCGAGCTCTAAAGTGACTTTTTTGCAATTGGAGCCGGCGAGAGTCATGATTCTTTGTCCTACCCGGGTAGAACCGGTAAAGCTGATTTTGCCGACCTGGGAATGTTCGGCAATCGCCTCTCCGACGGTAGAACCTGGGCCGGTCACAATATTCACGACTCCGGGGGGAAGATTCACCTCGTGAAAAATTTTCGCCATTTCGAGTGCACTGAGCGAGGTAAGCTCGGCTGGTTTTAAAACGGCTGTATTTCCTGCCGCCAACGCCGGGGCGATTTTCCAGGCGACAAACATGATCGGAAAATTCCAGGCGACAATCGATCCGCAAACGCCAATCGGCTCTCTTAAGGTAAAATCAAGAACATCCATCGGAACCGGGAGAACCTCTCCATGAATCTGGGTCGAAAGATCGGCAAAATATTCAAAACAGTCAGCCGCCATATGAACATCAACCAGATTGGTTTCGGTGATCGTTTTTCCGGCGTCGAGACTTTCGATTTCGGCAAGATGATCGACTCGTTCACGGATTTTTTCGGAGATTTGGCGAAGGATTTTTCCACGATTCACCGAATTTTTCACATCTCTCCATTCAGTCGTTTCGAACGCCAGTTTCGCGGCGGCAACCGCTTTTTCAACATCGTCTTTATTCCCTTGGGGGAATTCGGCAATCGTTTGACCATCGCCGGGAGAGATACTGGAGGTGATTTCTCCCGATTCTGCATCGACAAACTCACCCTGGATATACATTTGGTATTTTTGAACTTCGCGACTCATAGAACACTCCTTACTTAAGAAAAAAAACAGATGAATTCTCCCTAGCCCGTCAAATCAACAAATTCCAGCAATTCTTTTGAAGAAAAATGTTGTGGGAAATAGCTGTTTTCTGTAAACTATTGCAATCCCCCACCCTGAAAGCCTTATTTTACCAACCTTTTACAGGAGGGGAATATGTCGGAAAACGCCCAAAATAAGCCGGCTGTTGTTTTTAGACTGGTTCAACTCGATGGTGCCGACACCCCCCCGCAATTCGGCCATTTATTGAATCCAGAAGAGGAAGATCCTTTTCATGAGAAAACCCTTTTCAAATCTTCGAATCGGTTTGATCTTCTACAAAATCCTCTTTTAGAGAATTATCCTTTATATCCTTCTGCCAGCTATTATTCCAACGATACCGTTTCTGCCAAATTAAAACAGATAGAGATCAGACATGAAACCTCTTGGATGCTTGGTTTTGCACGATTTGCCAGCCCGATTCTCGCGGGAGCCGCCATCGGTTTAATCAAGGGAAATCATTGGGGGAGTTTGTCAGGAGCAGCCGTCAGCCTTTTGGTTGCCTTCCAGAAAGTGCAATCCCGGGAAAGTTATCTGCAAGAGTTGAAATCACTCGGAAATGAAAATGATCTGGTTTCAAAAAGAATCGCCACGGCCGAACAGGATTTGACCGCCGAAAAACTCGAGCTTTTCATCAATCCGCTCTGCTTCGCTTTTGGGGCAACAGCGGCGGAGATTTTTGAAAAACAGGCTTTTCGTTTCTTCTCAAAAAATGTCACCTGTAAAATTTTTGCCCAATCGCTCTTGGGGGGAATCGCCGGCGGAGCAGTCACCGCTGCAAACCCAAGAACCAGACACTTCTGGGATATTAGCGGGGGGATCCTCGCAGGGTCAGCCCTCGGCGCTTTCGGAGGTTTTGTCGGTTACCGGATTCAACGATGGAATCTGGAAAGGGTGACTGCGGATCTTCCAGATCTTACAGCAGATGCCGTCTTGCTTGCGGAAGAGTCTGTGGCAAACAAAACCGGCCAAGTCCTTCAATCTATCGAGGAAGAAGTTACCGGCAAATTCGTCATTTCTCTCGAATCTCTGCTCCGAAGAATCAAGGAACCTTTTCGCGAACCGCATGAAAAAATAAAGGATTTGATCCACTATCTGCAAAAAGACAGCTCCGAAGAGATTTTGGTCGAACGACTCCGGGAGATTTTGAGGACCACAGCCGATCCTTCCCGTTTTGAATTTATTGTCCAAATGTACCAGGTCGGATATGAAGTCGAAGGAGGCTCACTCGCAAACTCGATTCTGAATGTCACCCTGAACTGGCTTCACTTTCACACGCAACGCTCCCCTGTCACGCTCAAAGCGGGTGAAATTGAATCGATCTTTCTGAATGTTTTGGGAAGACGCCCTCTTCCGCTCGACCGCATACTCACTGCCATCAAAGGTCCTGAAGGGATCTGGGAAAAACTTTTTAGCGAAACCGTCAAAGGGGAAATGAAACGTGAACTCATTCAACGAATTCAGGAGGCGAACTTTTATGCCTATCTTTATTCGAAAGCAATTTTGGAAAAGATTGCAGATGGAAGAAAAACTCTCTCGGATATCTTGACCGAATATAACTGGACAGAACTGACAAAAATATAAAAAACCGTCTTTGATCACTTAAAAAACATTGCCATAAAATCTCATCCATTTTATTGAAAACGTGGATTGCAAAGGAGATTTTATGGCTGAAATCATTGATGGAAAACAACTTGCCGAAAAAGTTCGAAACCTGCTCACTGAAGAAATCAAAAAACTGAAAAAAACAAAAAAAATCACCCCGGGACTTGCTGTCATTTTGGTAGGAAACAATCCGGCAAGTCAGGTTTACGTTAAAAATAAAATTCTCGCCTGTGAAAAAGCCGGAATCAAAAGTTTTCATTATCAGCTTCCGGAGAAAACTTCCCAAAAAAAGCTGCTCGAACTGATTCAAAAACTAAACAAAGACAAAAAAGTGCACGGCATTTTGGTTCAACTCCCTCTCCCCAAACAGATTCGGGCGGACGAGATCATTGAAGCGATTGATCCCAAAAAAGATGTCGACGGATTGCATCCGTTCAGCCTCGGAAAACTGGCAGTCGGTCAGCCAACCTTTGTCTCTTGTACACCAGCCGGTATGATGGAAATGCTGAAAGAAATTAATTTCGACTGCTCCGGTAAAAATGCCGTGGTGATTGGGCGTTCCAACATCGTCGGAAAGCCGATTGCATTACTCCTACTTGCTAGCAACGCCACCGTCACCATTTGCCATAGTAAAACAAAAGATCTTCCCGAAAAAGTGAGAGAGGCAGACCTGATCGTCGCCAGCGTCGGGGCTCCCCATCTGGTAAAGGGGGATTGGATAAAGCCGGGAGCGGTTGTATTGGATGTCGGAATCAACCGGATGCCGGATGGAAAACTGATCGGCGATGTCGATTTCGAGGCGGCGAAATTAAAGGCGAGTTATATTACGCCGGTTCCTGGCGGGGTTGGGCCGATGACGATCACGATGTTGTTGAAGAATACGTTGGAAGCGGCGAAGACAGTGAAAGTAAATAAAAAGTAAATTAAGCAAATGACAATCTCTTGGAAAATAAAACAGCAAAATCCCATTTTGTCTATATTCTCGAATCTGCTGACGGAAAATATTACACCGGCTACACGATCAACCTCGAACAACGGATGAAATCCCACCAAGAAGGAAAAGGCTCCAAATTCATTCGGGCGTTTGGATTTGGCAAACTTTTATATCATGAAAAATATCCAACCAAATCTGAGGCGATGAAAAGAGAAGCCGAAATCAAACGATTGAGTCGCGCGGAAAAAGAAAAGCTGATTTCTCAATGAATAAAAAATAACTATTAGATCTCTTCCGTAAATCCAAATTAATGGTTCGACTTCGCTCACCATGTCCCACTTTTACCCAATTGGGACACCCTGAGCTTGTCGAAGGGT
>CAZSRQ010000141.1:0-5109 GCA_964609335.1 uncultured Pseudomonadota bacterium | reverse complement strand
AAGTTCCCACAATATTTCTAACCATCTGTTTTAAAAACCCATTCGCTTCAATTGAGATTGCATAAAGATAGATATCATTCGTTTTGTCTTTGGAAGTTGGTAACTTAATCGATTGAAGGGGATTCCTGCCTTCGCAGGAATGACAATAGGATGTCATTCCTGCGAAGGCAGGAATCCCCCTGATCTCTATCTTATTAATCTCTCTTATTGTTGATTTTACTGGTGTTCCCACCGATTGAAACGATTTAAAATCCTGTTTTCCTTTGAACGCTTTGAGTGCTTCTTTCATTTTTTTCCAATCAAGCGGCTGTTTGATCTGCCAGCAATATCGATCCAGAAAAGGAGAAGAAAGTTCATCGTTCAAAATAAAATAAACATACCGCTTACTCTTCGCAGAAATTTGCGCATGAAAATCTACAGGAACCTCTTCAATTTTTCGGATGACAATCGAGGGAGACAAAAGAGAGTTCAGAGATTTTTTTATTTTTAAAAGAGGGATTTTCGATTCGGTTTTAAAATGCGCCACTTGGCCAATGGCGTGAACTCCTGCATCGGTTCTACCCGAACCGATCAGTTTGATTTTTTCGCCGGTTATTTTTTCGAGAGTTTCCTGGATCGTTCCTTGAATACTTTTTCCGGTTTTCTGGATCTGCCAGCCACAGAAGTCAGTCCCGTCATACTCAAGAACAACTCGGATATTTCTAGGTTTCTTCATCGCAGCTTTCAGACAAACCAGAAAATTATCAAAAGTAAAAGGAAATAAACTTGTGACGACTGAAACCGTATGTTAAGTTTTTTGAATTAAAAAATTTCTTTAAGGAGATCTTATGGAAAAATCAGAAAAAGCACTCCAGATGTTGATGTCGATGAATCAGATCGACCAGGAGAATTACTCAAAAGTATTGCGGGATAAAGTCGGAATGGAACTTTTGAGCATCTTCGAAAGATATTGCCACGAACTGGTTCCCGATAATGATGAGGCGATTCTCAATACGTTAGTTCATCTCATGATCACCGGATATCTCATTCGGAGCAATGAAGAGGAGACGGTTCTTGCATCAAATATTCAGATTGCCGAATAAAATTAATGCCTAAAATGCCGCTGCTTCGTGAAAATCATCGCAATCTGATTCTCATTCGCCGCCTGAATCACCTCTTCATCCCGCACCGATCCACCCGGCTGTACAATCGCGGTAGTTCCATACTTTGCCGCTTCATCAATTCCGTCCCGAAAAGGGAAAAACGCATCCGAGGCGAGAACACTCCCTTTTAAATCTTGCTGCGACTTCATCGCGCCAAGCTTTACTGAATCGACACGGCTCATCTGCCCTGCCCCAATGCCGATCGTCTGACAATTTTTTGCATAAACAATCGCATTTGATTTTACATGCTTTGAAATTTTCCAGGCAAAATCGAGAGCGGCAAATTCATCCGCGGTTGGAGTTCGAGAAGTCACGACAGCACAAGATTTGAGATCGATTTCTCCCAAATCACGATCCTGCAACAAAATGCCGCCGGTGATTTTTTTGAGATCGGTGGTTTCTCTTTTCGCATTTTCAATCGAAGCGGTTTTCAAGATTCTCAGATTTTTCTTTGATTTCAAAAGTTCGAGAGCCGAGGGTTCATAATCGGGCGCGATTATCGCCTCAAAAAAAGTTTCGTTGAACTCTTTCACAAATTCGAGATCGACCTTTTCATTCACCGCGACAATTCCACCAAACGCGGAAACCGGATCACAAGCCTTCGCTCGAATGAAAGCCTCTTTGAGAGTCGATCCGAGAGCCGAACCGCACGGATTATTATGTTTTACAATCACGCAGGCGGTTTTCTTGAACTCTTTCACAATCGTTAACGCGGCATCAAGATCGAGAAGATTATTGTAGGAAAGCTCTTTTCCATGCAGACAATCGGCATCGATGACATTCGCTTCCGAATTATTTTTGAAACGATAATAGGCAGCCAGCTGATGCGGATTTTCTCCGTATCGCAGGGTCGAAACTTGCGTCGCTTGAAGATTATAGACTTTCGGAAAATGTTCCAAAGTCGGAACCTGATTCATCTCGCACTTTTCTACGCGGGTTAGATAATTACTGATCGCGCCATCATAGCCTGCGGTATGAGAAAACGCTTTTTGCGCGAGATACCATCTCGTTTCAAGATCAGTTTTTCCTTCGGTTGATTTTAAAAGATTCATCACTTTTTTATAATCAGCGGTATCGACCACCACGGCAACCGATTCGAAATTTTTCGCGGCACTCCGGATCATGCTCGGCCCACCAATATCGATATTCTCAATCGCATCGATCAGCTTGCAATCTTTTTTAGCGACGGTTTCTTCGAACGGATAAAGATTGACGATCACCAAATCAATCGGAAGAATCTGGTTTTCTTCCATCTGCTTCAAATGATCTGGTTCATTTCGACGGCCGAGAAGTCCACCATGAATTTTGGGATGAAGTGTTTTCACACGACCCTGAAGAATTTCCGGAAAACCGGTAAAGTTCGAAATCGCCTGAACCGGAATATTTTCTTTCTTCAAGAATTCTGCGGTATTTCCGGTGGAGATGATTTCGACTTTTAAAGAATGAAGAAGTTTTGCAAAATCAATCAATCCCTCTTTTTTGGAGACACTGATTAACGCCCGGCGAATTTGTAGGTTCATATTTTCTCTCTTTTAGGATATTTAAGATAAAGGTTGATCCGGATGGCGATCTATCAAATCTTCGGAAAGATGAAAATGTAAAAAACAATTTAATTTCACTTCATGCTAAATCTTCAAAACATCCAAGAATTTCAAGGCGTTTCCGAACAAGATGCAGAAAAAAAACTGCAAACTGAAGGCTATAACGATCTTCCGACCTCAAAAAAGAAATCAATTTTTTCGGCAATCTGGAAAATTTTTCAGGAGCCGATGCTTCTTTTTCTCATTGCTGCCTCTTTCATCTATTTTTTACTCGGCGATTCCAAAGAAGCGATGATGCTCGGCGCTTTTGTCTGGGTCGTTTTGGGAATCACTTATTACCAGGAAAGAAAAACCGATCGGGCACTTGAAACCCTGAGAGATCTCTCCAGCCCGCGTGCCTTGGTCATTCGAGACGGAAAACAAAAGCGGATTCCGGGGCGTGAAGTGGTTAGAGGAGATATTTTGATCTTGTCGGAGGGGGACCGTGTTCCTGCCGATGCTGTCATTCTCTCTTCGCTTCATTTAACGAGTGATGAATCGCTTCTGACCGGAGAATCTCTGCCAGTCAAGAAAACAGCGGATTTGACCAATTCATCCTCTTCCTTTGTTTATTCAGGAACCGTCATTGTTCAGGGACAGGGAATCGCCCGGGTTGAGAAGATCGGTACTGAAACAGAAATTGGTAAAATCGGAAAAAGCCTTCAGTCGATTCCGACTGAAAAAACAAAACTGGAAAAGGAGACGAAAAAAATTGTCTTCATTTTCGCAATCATCGCTTTTTTACTCTGTAGTTTGATTGTCATTCTTTACAGTCTCAAAAACCACGATTGGTTGAACGGTTTTTTGGTCGGTATCACGATGGCGATGTCGATGATTCCGGAAGAGATTCCGGTCATTCTCACCGTTTTTATCGCGATTGGTGCCTGGCGAATCTCGCGCAAACAGGTTTTGGCTCGTCATCCGGCCGTTTTGGAAACGCTCGGATCGACCACCGTTCTCTGCGTCGACAAAACCGGAACGTTGACCGAAAATATCATGCAGGTCAGCCGGATTTTTGCTCAAGAAGAATTTCACTCCATCTCTTTGGTTAAAAATCAAAGCGATGAAAAAGAAGAACTTCCTGAAACTTTTCACGAACTGATCGAATTCGGAATTCTGGCAAGTCAGATCGATCCATTCGATCCGATGGATCAGGCAATTCGCCAGCTGGGAGATTATTTTTTGAAAGAGACCGAGCATCTCCATGACGACTGGGAGATGATTCAGGAATATCCGCTCTCCTCGAAGCTCCTCGCCCTTTCGCATGTCTGGAAATCGAAGGAGAGAAACGATTACATCATCGCCGCCAAAGGTTCGCCCGAGGCGATTTTTGACTTGTGTCATCTCCCGCAAAACGAGCTTCAAAGATTGACCGAAAAAGTACAAACTCTGGCAAGTGGGGGATTACGGGTCTTGGCGGTCGCAAAGGCCCGTTTTGATGCGATTCCCCTCCCCGACCAGCAACATGATTTTGACTTTGAGTTTATCGGACTGATCGGATTTGCCGATCCGATTCGCCCGAAAGTTCCTGCCGCCATCGAGGAATGCTATCTCGCAGGAATTCGGGTGATCATGATGACCGGTGATTATCCCGCCACCGCCCAAAAGATTGCAGCAAAGATCGGGTTGAAAAATTTCGGCGAGATAATTTCGGGGACAGAACTTGAAACAATGAGTGACCCCGAATTGAAACAACGAATCAAAACCGTGAATATTTTTGCCCGAATGATTCCTGCACAAAAACTTCGACTTGTTGAAATATTGAAAGAACAGGGGGAAATTGTCGGGATGACCGGAGATGGAGTCAACGACGCCCCCGCCCTGAAAGCGGCCCACATCGGCATTGCAATGGGAAGGCGCGGAACCGATGTCGCCCGAGAGGCTTCGTCGATTGTTTTGATCGACGATGATTTTTCATCGATCGTCGAAGCGATTCGGTCCGGTCGGAGAATTTTTGATAACTTAAGAAAAGCGATGGCCTATATTCTGGCGATTCATATCCCGATTGCGGGAATTGCACTGACACCGGTACTTCTCAATTGGCCCCTGATTTTTCTTCCGGTGCAAATCGCCTTTTTGCAACTGATTATTGACCCCGCCTGCTCGATCGCCTTTGAAGCGGAAGCCGAAGAAAGCGATCTGATGAAACATCCTCCCAGAAATCCGGTAAAACCGCTTTTTGACAAACAGATCTTCAAAATTGGAATTATTCAGGGACTCTTTATTTTGACCGTTTTGCTGGCGATTTTCTTTGTCGCCTCGGCGCAAGGCAGAAAAGAAACTGAAATCCGAACACTCACTTTCTCCACTCTTATTCTTTCGAACTTGGGACTTCTTTGGATCAATCGTTCCTGGTCACGCTCTCTTTTGGCCACGCTTCGAATTCC
>CAZSRQ010000140.1:0-5367 GCA_964609335.1 uncultured Pseudomonadota bacterium | reverse complement strand
AAGTGGTTAAATTTTCAGATCTACTTCAGGGGATAAAAAGTGTCGACTCTGAAGAGATTGGAGATCAGGTTTTACAGTCGTCGAATGGTCAATTTGCTTTTGATTTTGCTTCAGTGGTTGATGACTTATGGATGAATATTACCGATGTTTTTCGTGGCGAAAATGAGCTGCTCAATACCCCAAACCAGATTTTGATTTTCAATGCCTTCAATGCATCTATCCCCCGTTTTGTTCATATTCCAATGGTTTTGGGTCCCGATCATCTTCTGATTTCCGAAAAACATGGATCAGCTACTCTGCCCGAATTGCGAAAAGAGGGGTATCTTGCCGATGCGTTGGTAAACTATCTTGGTTTGTTGGGATGGAATCATGTTCCTCGTCGAGAAATCGTTTCTACTGATGAGATTGTTAAAAAGTTTGAAATTAAAAATATCGCCCGAACTTCTCCGGTTCTTGATTGGGATAAGTTGAAAAAAATCAATGCGCACTATTTGAAAGAACTCCCTTTTTCTGATTTTTTTGAGTTATGTCAAAAGCTGATCCCAAACTACAAAGATTTCCTGAATAAAAAAGGGGAAGAATCGGTTCAGTCGATCCTAAAGCTTTTGCAATCGGAATGTAAAACCATCGGGGAGGTGGGAGAAATATTGCAATTATTGGTTTATCCGATTCGCACATTTTCTGACGACGTCAAAAGGTTTTTCTTCAAAGATTCTGCCAAGATTTTAAAGCTTGCGAAAAGTGAGCTTGCCACTTTGAATGAATTTAATCCGGAAAGTGTGAATGGTTATCTCAAAACATTAAAAGAAAAGGCGAAATCGAAAGCAATCAACTTTTATGTTCCTTTAAGAGTTGCTTTAACCGGAAAGTCTCAAGGTACTGATTTATCATTGCTTATTAGTTTATTAGGAAGAGAAGAGACCATCGATCGAATTGATTATGCCACTAAAAATTTACAACACGCTCCAGCGGCGTAAAGAAGAGTTTGAACCGCTGATTCCCAAAAAAGTCCGGTTTTATCTCTGTGGAGCGACGGTTTACGATTTGTGTCATTTGGGACATGCTCGTGCGAATGTCTCTTTCGATGTTATTTTTCGTTATTTGAAATTTCTCGGATATGAGGTGACTTATGTCCGAAATTTTACCGATGTCGACGATAAAATTATCAAGCGGGCGCAAGAATCGAAAATCTCCCCCCAAGAGTTGGCTGAAAAGTTTATTGTCGAGTTTGAAAAAGATATGAAAGCTTTGGGAAATGAAACCCCCACAATCCAACCTAAGGCGACTGAACATATTCCGCAAATGATTCGACTGATTGAAAAGTTGATCGAAAAAAACCTTGCCTATCCCTCGAATGGAGATGTGTTTTATCGGGTCAGAAATTTCAAAAATTACGGGAGGTTATCCGGAAAAAATATTGAAGAGCTTGAATCGGGAGCAAGAGTAGAAGTGATGGAGTCTAAATCCGATCCACTCGATTTTGCCCTCTGGAAAGCTTCAAAGCCTGGAGAACCTTTTTGGGGTTCTCCCTGGGGAAATGGTCGACCTGGTTGGCATATCGAATGTTCGGCAATGAGCATGGGGTATTTGGGAGAAACTTTCGATATTCATGCCGGTGGAAGAGATCTTATTTTTCCCCATCATGAAAACGAAATTGCGCAGAGTGAAGGGGCGACTGAAAAACCGTTTGCAAAATATTGGCTGCATAACGGATTTGTGAATATCAATGCCCACAAAATGAGCAAGTCGACCGGAAATTTTTTCACCATCCAAGACATTTTAAAAGCGCATGATTGGGAAACGGTTCGCGCCTTTTTGATTTCTGTCCATTATAAATCGCCGATTGATTTTACCGAGAATAGCTTGAGTGAGACGAGGCAAGCCTTAGAGCGGTATTATTTAACGATTTCTAGAGTTAAATATTATGTTAACAATTCACATAATAACGATTTAAAAAATATAGATTTTTTTAATGATAATTCTGAAAAAATCGAGCATCTTTTTGAGTCGTATGAAGAGTCGATGAATGACGATTTTAATACAGCGATGGTTTTGGGATATCTTTTTGAATCGGTTCGAATCATGAATAAGCTGCTCGATCAGGGGGAAAATTTTCAATCCAACTCCCTTTTAAACTTATGCCATTCTTATCTGAAAACCTGTGAAAAAATCGGTTCTATCTTGGGTTGTTTTACCACCGATTCCGAAGGTTTTTTTCAGAGAAACCAGAAAAAGGCTTTGTCGGAGCAGTTGATCGATGAGGCAAAAATCCTCCAACTGATCGAAGAAAGAAAAATCGCCCGTCAGAATAAAGACTTCAAAAGATCCGATCAAATTCGGGATCAGCTTTTGGCAATGAATATTGTCCTGAAAGACAAACCGGATGGGGTGACGGAATGGCAGGTAAAAGTTTAGAGCCTATCCTAAAACCCCTGCCATTTTAAAAATCAACATCGATTCCAATGAAAATATGATGGGATGCAAGAACTCTATTATCAAAATGAAAAATTCCCCGATCTCCAAACCGATTGAAGTCGTCGCAGCGATTATCCAAAAAGATGACAAATTTCTGATTACCAAACGATTGAAAAAATCGCATCTCGGGCATTGCTGGGAATTTCCCGGCGGAAAAATGGAGCCGAATGAAACCGTTGGGGAATGTATTATACGGGAATGTAGAGAAGAGATTGATGTAGAAATCAAACCGATCCGAAAAATTAAAGAGCTGACCCACTCCTATCCCGAAATCACGGTTCATCTTCACTTCATGCTTTGTGAATTGATCTCGGGAGTTCCGAAAGCGATTGAATGTGCTGATTTAAAATGGGCTACTGCAAGCCAACTATCGGAATACGAATTTCCGGAAGCGGATATGGAAATTATCCATACCCTGTTAAAAAGCCCACACAAAAAATATCAATAAATTGTAACTACTCAGGTGTCCAATAGGGACATGGTGAGCGTAGTGCAACGGAGTCGAACCATCCATTGAGTGCACTCGAGTGATGGTTCGACAGGCTCACCATGTCCCATTTGTATAAAATTTATTGAGGGACCTGAGTAGTTACAATAAATTTAATCTATTTCAGATTTCCGGTTTTTTTAGCTGCGATGGCTTTTTTATAAAATTCATTTTCTGCGACTTCTTTTTTCAAATCATCGGGAGATTTTACTTTTCTCGCCTCTCCTGCAGGTAATCGGTCATATAATTTTTCCAATAATTTCTCCGCGCTCGAAAAGGAAATTGTTATTTTATTATTTTTTGGGATCTGCTTTTTTACTCGATCTCTTGCATAATCCAGAAAAGCTTTCTGGGCCGGTTCATACTGTTCCTTCAAAGCCTTATTATAATCTTCTGCGGTTATAGGTCCTCTTCCCATTAAAGTAAGAGCGACCTGAACCTCTGGAGAAAGCTGGTCAATATATTTTTCGCTTATTTGTTGCTCATTTTTACGGATAATGTCAGTCGCTTTCTGACGAGCCTGTATTGCAAGCGGCTCTTCATGAATCCTCTTTCTACGACCTTCTGGGGTATCTGTGCCTGCAATATTTCTTCTCATTTGTGCAGGAACTTTATAAAACTCCGCTTCCAAGTTTTTCTGAGCCCGCTGAAAATCACGTACAATTTCAGCTGCACGTTTTGGATCATTATATGGTGTTGTTTTTCTACCCAAATTAAAATCGTTTAAAACAGTCAAATATAAGCTGTAAGGACGACCATAATTTTCCAATGCTTTTTGATATCTCCCCAAGGCATTTTCTATTTTTGGTTGGGGTTTGACAGCTTCTGCTGTACCAGAATCTCCGACAGCCTGAAGCGGTAAAGAAGAAACTTCTCGTCGAGCGGTTGGAGCCACTTCTGTTTGAGCTGCAGTTAGCTTTGGTACTGATTTCTGTCGAGTTTTTTCATAAATATCATAAGCACGATTTACCACCTCCAGACGTTCTTGCAAACGAGCTTCATTCACTCTCAAAGTGACAATATTTCTTTTCAGGATGGTTGCTTCCCGTTTCAAAAAAGCGACGGTCATTTGCAATCTTGCCAAAGTTTCCGTATGAACCTGTTTTTGTTCTTCGGGCAAATGATCAACCTTCCTCGATTTTTCACGATCTAACGCCGCTTCCGCTTCCCATAAAAGAGAGGTGAACGCTTTTCGATCATTGGAATCGGTCGGAAGATTTCCGGTTTTTCTCTCTTCGGCTCTTTGTCTTGCCCGCGCAATATTTTCAGGATCTCCCACCTGATCTAACAACTTTTGATATTCGGGAATACTTTGCCGAATCGATTCAATCTCTTTTTCTATGGTTTCTGGTGAACTGTAGGAAAGCGTCTGAACCTCTTCTCTTTTGGCAGCAATACCGTCAGCGGTTTTTGATCGATTGAGAGCCGTTAGCTCTTTTTGCACTCGTGCTCCTTCGCTAAAAGCTTTTTGATCGAAAGGATTTTCTTCTACTCTCGTTTGGGCTTTTTCCAATTGAGCTTGAAGCTTTGCTCTTTTCGCCTCTTCCGCTTCAAGCTTTTGATTCAAAGTCCCCAAATCTTTGTTTGCTTTTTGTAAACGAGCCGAAACAGTCTCAAGACTTCGGGCAAGATCTGCAGGTTTATTTGACCGAAAGGCCAAATCACCGACTCTTTTCGATGCGTGTTCAGCATGACGATAGGGAATCTGGGGACCATACTGTTTTCCATCTGCACCAAAGGCGGTATTTCCTGTCCAACTGGAAGACCGAAGTCCGGTATCGGCAATTGACACATCCAGAGGTTTTTTAGAAACTTCATCGGACTTTCTTTTATAATCTTCCCGTAATTTTTTTATTCTGCCCTGATAAGCTTGGATGTTTTTCTCTCTCACCTGAATGCTTTGGGCCAGTTTCTCTGCTCTTGCACTCAAAAACTTCACCGTATTTTTTTCTCGGGTCAAAACCTCGTTTTTTGAATTTTGTCGAAAAGCTTTTTCATCCATTTTTTCAGTGGAGGCGAGAGCCATATAAGCTTGCGCCAAGAGAGTTCCTCTCAAATCTTTTCCATCAATATTTGCAAACCGTTTGGTCAAGGCAAGATAGTCATCTTTTTTGGGAGAGTTTTTCCATTCATTAAAAGCCTGCTCCAGTTTTTTTGAATCTCCGATTCTCGAAAGCAAAGCGGTTTCCATTCTTAAACCACTCTCTTCGGCATGAAGCCCAGTCTGACTTTTTTCGATTTCTTCTGTAAAACTTCCCTGAATCTCTTTTGAAAATCTGACCGATTGTGCCGGCTTGAAAGAATCTTCCGTGTCTGCCTGAAAAGACTTTCTACCAGTAGAAGCAACAAAATCGATCACCTTTTCATTAAAACGTTCAATGGTTGAATCCAATTAATCCCAGAAT
>CAZSRQ010000139.1:0-5504 GCA_964609335.1 uncultured Pseudomonadota bacterium | reverse complement strand
GTGTGCCAAAGAAGCTGGAGTTTTATATAAAGACTACGATGAGAACTGCCTCATCGATCCTCAGAAATACAAACGGTGGATCACATACTATAACGACCGAATAAAATGGCTTGTAGCAAATGATAAAGATTTTTCAGAGCGCAAAGAACTGCTGATTTCTGACGATCTGTGGGCAACCAACTTTGGATTATCTCATGACTAAAACATCTCCAAAAAATTTGATTGTCACCAATGACTACGTTGAGTTTCTCAACAGCATTAAATTACGCATCCGTAGTGCGCAGATATCTGCGTCACGGGTTCTGAATAAGGGATTGGTGAAACTGTATTGGTCAATCGGTAAAGATATAGTGGACAAGCAGGATAAGCTGGGGTGGGGAAAATCCGTGGTGGAAAACTTATCCAAGGATCTCAGGCATGAATTCAATGGCACATCAGGGTTTTCGACTCAGAACTTGTGGTATATGCGCCAATTTTATACTGAATATCAAGGGCACTCAAATCTCCAGCAGCTTGCTGGAGAAATTCCTTGGTTCAGTAATATAACCATCTTGAGTAAGGTCAAGGAGCTCGCCGCTAGAACGTATTATCTTCGTGCCACTGCCGAAATGGGCTGGAGTCGCGCTGTTCTGCTGAATCAGATCAAAGCCAAGGCTTACGAAAGACACCAACTAAGTTCTAAGCAACATAACTTTCAAAAAGTGCTTCCTATTCATCTAGCCGAGCGGGCTGATCAGGCAATGAAGGATGTTTATATGCTCGACTTCTTGAATATCACCCAGCCGATTTTAGAACGTGAAATGGAAAACAGAATGGTGATAGCTATCAAGGATGTTCTCTTGGAGTTAGGCTATGGTTTTGCCTTTCTTGGTAATCAGTATCGGATTAAGGCGAACAAGAAGGAATATTTTATCGACCTTCTTTTTTACCATCGTCGATTAAAATGTTTGGTGGCAGTTGAGCTCAAAGCGGTTCCCTTTCAACCTGAGTTTGCCGGGAAGATGAATTTTTATCTTAATTTGATCGACACATACGTTAAAGAAAAAGATGAAAATCCCTCTATTGGAATCATTCTTTGTGCCGATCGTGATAAATTCGAAGTGGAGTTCGCCCTTCGTGGGATTGATAAACCGGTTGGTGTAGCCGAATATCGACTGACCACTAAGCTGCCAAAGGCTTTGGCCGGTAAAATTCCGGATGCGAAGAAATTGAAACAGGAAATCATGAAAGAGCTGAAAGGAAATAAAACAAAAAACGAAAAAAAATAGGCTCAATCTTCTCCTACCTTTATTGTTTAGAAGTGCGCCTGACAAGATTCGAACTTGTGACCCTTGGTTTCGAAGACCAATGCTCTATCCAGCTGAGCTACAGGCGCAAAAAAGAAGGTGAGTGACGGGGTTCGAACCCGCGACCCCCAGGGCCACAACCTGGTGCTCTAACCAGCTGAGCTACACCCACCGTGAATGAGAAGATCGGTTTTCTGTCTTCTGTCTCTTAAATTCTAACTTCAAGTATTCGATTATGATAATAGATTCAAGAGGATTATTTTTATTTTTTTGTTCTTGACTGAAAACGTGAATCGTTGAAGATTGCATGCTCTCTATGCCTCCGAGTCAGAAGCTAATTAGAACACTTCGTTGTAAAAATCAAAAAATTATCGGCGTTTTGGCCAAGCTGATCAATATGATCAGCAGCAATGGCGGAGACATCGGCAATATCTCCACCGTCACGCTGGGTGAGTTTTATAATATCCGCGATATCAGCATTTTGGTGAATGATGATCATCATCTCAACCTCATTGTGAATGCGATCCGAAAGCTTCCAGAAGTGGAGCTTGAGGCGGTTATCGATGAAGTGCTTGAGTTTCATCGGGGCGGAAAACTGATCATCAAACCGGCTCATCCGGTTACCTCGGTGGAAGATCTTCGGAAAATCTATACCCCAGGGGTTGCGAGTGTTTGTCGTCTGATTAAAGAAGATCCGAGTCAGGCTGATACCTATACCACCATTTCAAAAACAGTCGGATTGATTACCAACGGAAGTCGGGTATTGGGATTGGGAAATCTTGGGCCTGTCCCCTCCATGCCGGTGATGGAAGGAAAGGCGGCACTTTTCGCCCAGTTTTCCGGGATGCATATGATTCCGATCCTCGTCGATACACTTGATCCGGAGCGGCTCATCGATACCGTTGAGGCAATTTCTTCGACCTTTGCCGCGATTCAATTGGAAGATATTCGAACTCCCGATTGCTATAGAGTCGAAGATGAGCTGATTCGACGGCTGAAAATTCCTGTCATGCATGATGATCAACATGGGACGGCGACTGTCGCCCTGGCCGCTTTAATCAATGCCTGTGAGCTCGGAGGAATCAATTTGCAGACCGCAACCGTCGGTCAAATAGGTCTTGGCGCAGCGGGCTCCTCGATTGCCGGATTGGTGATGCAATATACCAAAAATCCTGTTTTTGGGGCGGATGTGAATACAGATTGTATTGAACGATTCAAAAGTTTTGGTGGAATTCCCCTCGAACTTCCAGAGCTCATGAAAAAGTGCCAGGTGGTGGTCGCCACGACCGGTATGCCAGGGCTGATCAAGCCGGAGTGGGTGCGCAAGGGACAGGTGATTCTGGCACTGACAAATCCATATCCCGAAATTACGATTTCTGATGCGATTAACGCAGGAGCTGCATTCGCCAGCGATGGAACCCGGGTGAACAATCTTCTCGGTTTTCCTGGAATTTTGAAGGGGGCGATCGACAGCCATGCCTACAAAATAACCCCGGCGATGTATCTGGCGGCAGCGCTAGCGATTGTCAGCCTTACCCCTGAAAGAGAGATGATTCCGGATCCCCTCGATCCGATGGTTCACTCTGCCGTTGCCAAGGCGGTTGCCAAGGCGGCGATTCATGACAAAGTCACCCGCTAAAACTTTCTCCAACCTTTTTTCCCTAGAAAATCCTTCCCCTATTTCGTTAGCAGACCACTCCTGGGGGAAGTTGAGTATTTGCCGATGGCATTGGCGTTGTGAAAAAATGTCTCAAGCAAAGATCTCCATTTTTATCTTCGGATAAAATAATGTCCAAATGATACCAACCTTCTGTTTTGTTGAATTTGACATAAGCGTGCACCATATATTCATCCGTTTTTAAAATGGGTCCCGACATGGCGATCCCTCCGAAAGGTTTGGAAGGGGTGATTGTTTTGGTTTCGGTTTTGCCGTTGAATTTTTCGATCGACCAGGGAATTACGTGGCTATGCCTGAATTCCATTACTTCTCCATATTGGGCATGAAAAGTCAGGATTTCATTCGTGAATGCAGTATCTTTTTTAATGCAGCCGATCGTTTGAAGACAATTCAAATTCTTGTCTAAAAAATTAGGGAAAGGCTGGTTTGGTTTCGGTTGCAGCAGAGGCGAAGGTTTGTTTTTTAATAAGAGGGCGATTGCCTGTTCGGCAAACTTGACTCTTTTTTTATCCAGTTCTGTCACAGGGGGATGGGGATTGGTTGCGGGAGGCTCTGGCGGGAGAGATCGAACCATCGAGGCTTCTCGAAGAGGGGCATTGGCGGGTGGTTGAGCCTGCCCCATGGAAAAAAAAGCGAAAATAACAAAACCGGATATGAATAAATTCATTGCGATGAATGTTTTTCTGAAAATCATAAAATCTCCTTTCTATCGATAAATCTTAATAGCTGAACGGAAAATTTTAAAGAATAGTTCCCTTCGTAAAGAAGTTTTACATTTCTTTTACAAAAGAGAAACTCTCCATCCGTCACTTTATTTCTTCCAAACATCCCCTCTTTCTTGAGGGGCATTGGTATCTATACAAGTCGGAAAACATAGAATAATAGGTCATTGCAAGGATAGTCCCTCCCTTTTTCAAAGGGGGAGACTATCCTCCAATACTTAAAAACACTCATCCTCGATTATTCTTTTAACAAGCTCAACAATTCGACCGAATGTTGTTTCGGATCAACTTTTCTGAATATTTTTTTAATTTTTCCCTCTTTATCAATCAGAATTGTATCACGGTTTGGATACTGTTCTCCGCCGACTCCATAGCTTTGCGCGATTTTTCTTTCGGCGTCGATCAGGAGCGGAAAGGGGAGTTTGAATTTGCTTTTGAATGCCTGATGACTGTTTTCGTCATCAAAACTGACCCCCAAAATCCGGGTTTCGCTCTTTTGGTATTCTGGATAATCATCCCTGAAATTGCACGCCTCGATGGTGCAGCCGGGGGTATCATCCTTCGGATAAAAATAGAGGATGACGTTTTTCTTCCCTTTGAAATCTTTTAAACTTACGGTATTTCCCTGTTCGTCTTTTGCTGTAAATTCGGGGGCACAATCCCCTTCTTTGATTGAATTCATCGGATTCTCCTTTTTATTTTTTGTTAGAAATACAACTTCTAGAAAAACATGTTTTCTTACAAGAAAAATCTTCTGATTATCCTTCTGGTTCTCTTTTTTGGAAAACCGCTTTTTGCGCTCGATCAAAAGGGGATGGCGTTGGGGCTTTTTTCCAAGGATATGAATTATTCCTACCTGAATGATTTGAAGGAGATGAAAGTGCTCGGTGTCACCCATATTTTGTTGGTGGTTTCCTGGTATCAAAACAACATTGAATCGAATGAGATTATTCCGCGTGAATATGATGGAAATGACATTCTCACTTTGCCCGATTCAAAATTAAAAGAGGTCATTTCGCAGGCACACTCTTTGGGGCTGAAAACGGTTCTTTTCCCGATTCTTCGGATAGAAAACCGGAAAGAAAAAGATTGGAGAGGGGTGATCAAACCGAAGGATATTAACCTCTGGTGGAGCAGCTACGATCGATTCATCCAGCATTACATTGATATTGCTGTTTCAGAGAAGGTCGAGTTTTTCTCGATCGGGAGTGAACTGTTAAGTCGTGAGAAGGAATTCGATCATTGGAAAAAGATCATCGAAAAAACCCGGAAAAAATATTCCGGAAAACTTTTATATAGTGCCAACTGGGATCATTACCAGAATATCCCTTTCTGGAATCTGCTCGATTTTATCGGATTGACCGCTTACCACGAACTTTCGAAAACGAGAGAGCCGACCTTGAAAAGTCTGAGACACCGATGGAGTCATATTCGTGAGGAACTGCTTCACTGGAAAAAGAAATATCCCAAGCAGAAACTGATTTTTACCGAGATTGGTTATCCAAGCATTGATGGAACCAGTATGTATCCCTGGAATTATTATTTGAAGGGGAAGGTGGATCTGAATGAGCAGGCACTTTGTTATCATGCTTTTATAGAAACCTGGAAAAAGACCAGACAGTTGGGAGGAGTTTATTTTTGGGTCTGGTGGGGAAAAGGGGGAAAAGAAGATAGCAGCTATACTCCACGTGACAAGCCAGCTTCCCGGTATATCAAGAAGTGGTATAGGGGGATTCCACCCTGAACCTGTATGAATAACGTTGCGCGATTTTTTGTAATTTTTTTTAAGTTTAAGATCGCACGGCAATCGATCAACGG
>CAZSRQ010000138.1:0-5532 GCA_964609335.1 uncultured Pseudomonadota bacterium | reverse complement strand
CTTCGCCTGCTTCCCCCAAACCGTACCCTTTGATTGTTTTCGCAAGAATCAGAGTTGGTTTTCCCGACGCTTCAACCGCTTTTGCATAAGCGGCATAAACCTTGACCGGATCGTGTCCTCCTCGTCTCAAACGCTGCAGATCTGTATCGGACAAGTTCTCGACCAGTTTTTTCAGGGAAGAGTCGACGCCAAAAAAATCCTCCCGGATATAGGCTCCGCTAGAAACCGCGTATTTCTGATATTGGCCGTCGACCACTTCTTGCATCCGTTTTTTTAGAAGTCCGTTCGTCTCTTTTTCCAACAGGGGATCCCAATCAGATCCCCAGATCACCTTAATGACATTCCAGCCAGCGCCTGAAAAAACCGATTCAAGCTCCTGAATGATTTTTCCATTTCCGCGAACTGGTCCATCCAAACGTTGCAGGTTGCAATTGACGACAAAAATCAGATTGTCGAGATTTTCCCGCGATGCGAGAGTGATCGCTCCCAACGCTTCCGGTTCGTCAGTTTCCCCATCCCCCAAAAAAGCCCAAACTTTTGCATCGGTTTTTTTCTTCAGGTTTCGATTTTCGAGATAACGATTGAAACGAGCCTGATAAATCGCCATGAGTGGGCCTAGCCCCATTGAGACGGTCGGATATTCCCAAAAATCAGGCATCAGCCAGGGGTGAGGATAGGAGGAAAGCCCACCTCCCTTTGCTAATTCTCGCCTAAAATTTTCAAGTTTTTTTTCACTGAGTCTCCCCTCCAGAAAAGCTCTGGCATAGATCCCCGGGGAGGCATGTCCCTGGAAATAGATCTGGTCTCCGCCGCAGGGATGGTTTTTTCCGCGAAAAAAATGTTGAAACCCGACTTCGTAGAGAGTCGCTGCGGAGGCGAAGGTAGAGATATGTCCGCCGATTCCGTCGACCTGTCTGTTGGCTCTTACAACCATTGCCATAGCGTTCCAGCGAATCAGGCTGCGGATTCGTCCCTCCAATGAAAGGTTGCCGGGATATTTCGGTTGTTCAGAAACTGGAATGGTATTGAGATAGGGGGTATTCATAGATCTGGTTCTATTTTACAATTTTTTGTTTATTTCATCCATCAATTCAATCAGATATTTTTCATGCAACTCAATCTCATCCTCTGAAAACTCAAAAAGATAATTCTGATTCGGAATTACAAAATAAATTAAAGCTTCTAAAATCGCTTTTCCTATCATTTTCGAAGCGGCGACGGCGTAGGTTTTCATTTGAAATCGATACTGTTCCGCAATGAGCTCTACTGCTTGATTTCCGCTGAGTTCGTGCGTTTTATAATCGATGATTTTCCATCCATTTTTATTTTGAATTAGACGATCAATACTTCCTCGCAATTCGTAACCCTCGAGCGAGAGAAGAAAGGGGATTTCTGAATAACCTTCGATTGGATTCAAGATCGGTTGAAAAGAGGGATGAGAATAGGTCTTTTCGAGAATGGAGAAAAAGAGATTTTCCTCTTCAGGATTAAGAGTCATTGTTTGTCGAATGAGAACGGTTTGAATAATTTCATTTAAGTCTTTTTTCGAATTTGGATGAGTCAACTCGCACAGTGCTTCATGGATAAGTTTTCCTTTTTCGAGCGGGCTATTCCACGGAGTGTCATTCCCGAGAGCAAGTGGATGATTTCCGCTGGAGGTCTGCGGGAGTGACAATTTAGAAGCTGGCAGTTGATAAATATATTGATCAACATATTCTTCGGGAGAGCGCAAATAGGCCTCCAGCTGGGTGACTGCAAAATGGGTGAGTCTCTTTTTTTGCAAAGGGCGAAGAATTTCTACGACTTTATCCTGCTGAATCGATTCAAGTTTGCTAGAGTTTAAATTTTCTTCTGAAATCCAATAAATATCTTTTTTGTTGGCGATTGATCGGACTAGTTCTTGTTGATAAAGAAGCGGTTTTTTCTTCTCATCGATTTTTGGAAGAAATCCCAAAATAATTTTTTCAACGGCACGAGTGATCGCCACATAAAAAATCCGGTTTTCTTCCATTAGATAGATCTCTTTTTTCAATGCATGAATCGATTTCAGATTTTCTGAATCCTCAAAATTGCGCTTTAAACCCCGACTTTCGGTTGAAAGACGAAAGCCGATTTTTTCCCCAAAAGAATGGGCGATCGCTACAGAATCTTTTTTTACGGAGTTGAAAAGATCAGGTAAAACGACAATCGGAAGATCAAGTCCCTTCGACTGATGAATCGTCATCAGGGTGATCGCCTCATTTTCAGTGAGCTGATCGCCCAAGGGGTTGATCCCGATCTTTCTCGATATCAGTTGATCCAGTGTCGCGAGAAAATCGGTCAATCCTCCAGGGTTCTTTTTTTCCCATTCAAAAGCGAAGTTTAAAAATTGGAGAATATTCTGGTTTTTATATTTTTGTTCCCCGGTTGAATTGTAGAGTGAAATGATTTCTGTCTGATCGATCAACCATTCCAGAAATAGGGTGGGAGAATCGTTTTTGTTCTTTTTTCTGATTTCTTTCGCGAGAGGATGAAGCTCAAACCATTCGAATTCGTTTTTATTTCGAGAGAGTGATCTTTCCAAAAGGGTTTCATCGCTGATTCCGGCGAGCGGAGAACGGAGAAATCCAATCCAGGCGAGATTATTGGCCGGTTCTACGACCGCTCTCATTGCATGAATGAAATCCAGAATTTCTTGTTGTTCCAGCAGGCTTTCGGTCGATTTTACGAAGCCCGCTATTCCCTCTTCCCGAAGTTCCCTGAGATAGATGGGAATGGAAGTAGAAGATCGAAAAAGAATGAAAAATTTTTTGGGGGAAATTCCTTCTTTGATCAGTTGGGAGATTCTTTTTGCGAGAATTTTTGCCTCGATGATTCTTCTTTCATTCGCGAGAACTGTTTTCTCGGAAGCGGCTGTTTGCAAAACTTCAATGGCAGGGGTTGGAAGATCGAATCGGGTCGGGGTGAGCGGATGATAATCTTCGAATAAAGGATTTGAAACCTCGTTCACCCAGTTGACCAACCGGTTTGAACTTCTGAAATTATGGGAAAGATAAACCGTTTTTCCGTGATTTTGTTCGATGAGCTTTTGGAATTTTTTGAAGATATCCGGTTTTGCTTCGCGGAATGCATAGATGGATTGTTTTGGATCTCCGACAATCGCCAGATGTTTGTCCGAAGGGAGGTGGTTTTTTTCAAAATTGATTCCGATGAGAAGAGAGATCAGTTTTTCCTGGCGTGGATTGGTATCCTGAAACTCATCGACCAAAAAAGCCTTCATCAACTTCTGATAATGTTTTCGAACATGAAGATTATTTTCTAAAAGTTCAATTGCCTTTTCCTCGAGATCATCAAAATCTAATCCTCCCAAATTCTGTTTCATCTTTTCAAAATTTTGAATCAGCCGGAGAAAAATGGTCCGCAATGCAAACCAGTTCTGCTTTTCAGAATCGGTGCCCTCTTCATTTAACGGCTCCGGAGAAATTGTTTTCCAATCGCCCGATTTTTGAAGCATTTCGTAAAGCTGTTTTTGAAGATTCGACCAGCCATAGCCTGAAATCAAATGTTGAACCGCTTTTGAATTTTCGTTGAGTGAATTTTCCAAAGTCTGCTGAATCGCTTCATATCGGAGAGAGCTGACTTCGGCAGGATTCAGAATTTTATAATTCGCGTCAATTCCGATCAGTAAAGAGGCATCCCGAATGATTCTTGCGCCGAGGCTGTGGAGGGTGGAGATCGGGGATTGGGAGATTTCGTCTAAAAGAAGATCTATCTGTTCTGGGCTTGATTTTACTGACTCTTCCAATGGATTGATTATGTTTGTCATCCCCGAATGTTTTTGTCCCGCGGGATCCCTTTGGGCTCGGGGATCTCCCACGTGCACTTGGGGGATTCCTGCCTCCGCAGGAATGACAAATGAAATAGAAGATTTAAGTTTTATTAGCTCTTCTTGAATTCTAAATTTTAGCTGATTCGCCGCTTTCTCAGTAAAAGTTACCGCCACTATTTCACTCGGCTTCAGTTTTTTCCGGAATAAAAGCTCCAAATAATGGTGGACCAATACCTTCGTTTTTCCGCAGCCAGCCCCAGCCAAGATACAGAGGGATTGGTCAACGGTTTCAACAGCTATTTGTTGCTCATCGGTCAGTTTTTGCGCGGTCATAATATCGACAAATCGTTCTTGAGTGACAATAGGGATCGCAGGGATCCGGTTTTAGGCTAAAATCTCCTGAGTTGATTTTTTCATGAAGCGACAGCAGTTTTTTATCGAGTTCATTCCAGTATGAATCCCATTCTGTCTCTGTGAGAAAACCGTCCGAACGGGCGGAGAATCCGAGTGATTTCGCAAACTCTTTTTGAAGAATTCCCTGATTGGTTTTGAGTTCTTTGAGATCAAAGATCAAGGCACCAATCGGTTCAACCGGTTTTTTCAGTTTTTCTGTCAGATATTTTTTTGTCGCCAATAAATAGATTGGAAGTTGGAAACTTTTGAATTCTGAAATCTCACGGCTCGTTTCGTTGGAAAATCCGGTTTTGTAATCGATCACCAAAAACTTGTCTTGATCTTCTGTGATATCGACCCGATCAATTCTCCCCCGGATTTTTAGGGGGGATAATTTCCCCTTTTCAAAAACGACCGTTTGTCCATTTTTTTCATCAAATTGAATCTCAAAGAACGATGGAATGAGCTGCGTTTCCGCTTTTTCAGCCCGCTTCCAGTAATCTTGAAGCATGTTTTGGGTGGTTTGAATCATCTGCAGAATGATGTCATCCGACAAGATTCGATGAATCCAATCTCTTTCCTTTAAAAACCGGGCAGAAAATTCCTGAACTTCCTTTTTTATCCCAGAAAAAATGGTTTCCTGTTGGGATAAACTTCGCCTCGCCTCAAAAATTTCATCTGAATGTCGGGTGAAAAAAAGTTCAAGAAAATTGTGCAGCCATAATCCTTTGTCGATGGGAGATCCATCCACAGTCTGTTCTAGCGGCGATTCAATCTTTAAAAAAGAGTAAGTCAAAAAACGGAAAGGGCAGCTGGCATATTCTTCCAGTTGGCGTGCGGTATAAACATAATCTTTCATTTTTTCTTCAAGCAATTTCTTAGTCTTTGGGGATTGAATCCTTCCTTCATAAATCGAAGTCGATTCTTTCTTCTCCCTTGTTTTTTCAATTTCTACTCTTTGATCAAAATTTTCAGATCTTTCGTTTGAAATAAATAAAACTGGCTGTTTTGATTTCAGAATTTCACCCAATTCGAATTCTGAATGGAACGAAGAGATCGAGTTTTCTTTTCCTTCGATGGTATGGTTTGAATAACCGAGACAAATTTTTTCTTTTGCAGAGCAGAGCAGATGCTGAAAGTAGCCTCTTTGAGAATGAATATTTCTTTTTGAATCAGGAATCTGAAATCCAAAAAAACTCGGTTGAGTTTCTGGAAAATTTTGATCATTCAGGTTGAACAAAAAAACGGAATGAAAGGTTTTCAAACCGCTTCGATTCGCGTTTCTTAGGTGAATTCCCTGATGGAAATTTGATTTTTCGGTGATAAAAGTT
>CAZSRQ010000137.1:0-5582 GCA_964609335.1 uncultured Pseudomonadota bacterium | reverse complement strand
TCAATCCCCATATAATTCTTTTTTTATCGAGGGAAGCCAATATAAATCCTTATTTATGGTCTTCTCCTCCCCTTAAGATAAGGGGAGGTTGGGAGGGGATATGAAAACGGTGCTTAGCTCACACGTTCATATCACCCCCTAACCCGCTCCGTCGCTAAAGCTATGGCGCGTCAGCGACCCTCTTACCTTAAGAGGGGGAATAAAAATTTAATCAAAATCTCGAATCTGATCACTGGTTAAACCAAATCTTCTTTCACGACGCTGATATTCCGCAATCGCTTTCAAAAATTCATCTCGTGTAAAATCGGGCCAAAGTGCTTCGGAGAAATAGAGTTCAGTATAGGCCATCTGCCATAAAAGAAAATTACTGACTCGATGTTCACCACTCGTTCGAATGAGAAGATCGGGATCCGGAATATTTTTTGTATCGAGACACTCCTCAAACTCTTCGATCTCAATCTCTTTTTCAAGATCGCCATGGTTTGCTTTTTTTTGAACTATTTTTTTGACTGCTCTTAAAATCTCATCGCGAGAACCATAGGAGAGAGCAAGAATCAGTGTCATCTTTTTTAAATGCTTTGTCTCTTCGATCGTCGACAAAACCTCTTTTTTCACCTCTTCAGGAAGTCGATCAATTTCTCCGATGGTTTGAAGGCGAATCTCATTTTTAATCAAATCCGGTTTTTTTGAAAGGATGAAATAACGGAGAAGCTCCATCAATCCAATCACTTCTTTGGAGGGACGTTTCCAGTTTTCCTGGGAAAAAGAATAAAGGGTAAGATATTTGACACCAACGTCAAGAGCGGCGGTCACAATCTCATCGACCACTTCGGTTCCTTTTCGGTGACCGACGAGCCGCGGAAGATTTTGCCTCGTTGCCCATCTCCCGTTTCCGTCCATGATAATGGCAACATGTTGAGGGGTTTTTTGTAAATCGATTTCTACCATTATACTTCCATCAACTCTCCCTCTTTGTGAGTCATTGTCTGATCAACTTTTTCAACAAATTGGTGAGTTACCTTTTCAACTTCCTCGGTTAAATGCTTCACATCATCTTTGGAAACATCGCCATCTTTTTCCGATTTTTTGAGAGAGTCCATCCCTTCACGACGAATATGGCGAAGAGCAATCTTGCTTTCTTCCCCGATTTTTCTGACCATTTTCACCAGATCTTTTCGCCTCTCTTCCGTGAGAGAGGGAATCGGCAAACGAATCAGCTTTCCATCATTGGTCGGATTCAATCCGATGCCCGACTTGAGAATCGCTTTTTCGATATCAGGAATTATTTTTGGATCCCACGGAGCGATCGTAATCATGCGAGATTCTGGAACCCCCAAAGTCGCAATCTGTTGAATCGGAGTCGGGGTGCCGTAATAATCAACCCGAATCCCTTCAAGAATTGCGGTAGAAGCCCGACCGGTACGAACTTTCGCAAGTTCATCCTGCAAAGCTTTCATGCTTTTTTCCATCTTCTGTTTTAACTCGGCTATCAAATTGGATTGGGACATAATTCATTGCTCCCTCATAATCTGTAGGGGCGCACGGCCTGCCTCGCGGCAAGGCGGGCCGTGCATCCCTACGTTTTTAATTGACCAACGTTCCGACCTTCTCTCCTAAAATCACCCGTTTGATATTTCCTCTTTCAAAAAGATTGAAAACG
The DNA here is from genome assembly GCA_964609335.1 of uncultured Pseudomonadota bacterium. Taxonomy (GTDB): domain Bacteria; phylum UBA10199; class UBA10199; order JADFYH01; family JADFYH01; genus CAZSRQ01. Next base: position 3,922 of record CAZSRQ010000137.1, on the reverse strand, counting down.
ATAATGGGCAGATGATTATCCATACAGAGCGAGATGGAAGTAGAATCCATCACTTTCAGATTTTTGTTTAAGACGTCGAGGAAAGTCAGATGATCAAACATCACGGCATCTTTATTTTTTTTGGGATCACTATCAAAAACACCATTCACCTTGGTCGCCTTGATAATCACATCCGCCTTGATTTCCATGGCACGAAGCGCTGCGGCAGTATCGGTGGTAAAAAACGGATTTCCGGTTCCGGCCGCCAAAATCACAATTCTTCCTTTTTCAAGATGACGCGTCGCTCTTCGACGAATATAAGGTTCTACCACCTTTTGAATTTCAACCGCTGAGAGAACCCGGGTATAAACCCCCACTTTTTCTAACGTATCTTGGAGTGCCATCGCGTTGATAATCGTCGCCAGCATCCCCATGTAATCGGCACTTGCGCGGTCAATCCCGCCGGCACTTTCACTGACACCGCGAAAAATATTTCCGCCCCCAATCACGATCGCCAGCTCAACTCCCAACTCTTTCACCTCTTTTAACTCTTCGGCGATATTACGAACCACTTTCAAGTCGATTCCATATCCATCAGGACCCATTAAAGCTTCGCCGGAAAGTTTGAGAAGAACTCGTTTGTATTTGGGTTGAGTCATGGAAAACAGAATACAGGAGACAGAATATAGAAAACAGAATAATTAGGTATCCTCTTCTGTCTTCTGACTCCTGTCTTCTGAATTCTAGCCATTCAGCTGTTTTGCTACTTCAGCCGCAAAATCATCGGAGCGTTTTGCAATTCCCTCACCGACCTGATAGCGGACAAAATCGACCACCGTCAAATCCGGATGAATCTCTTTTAAAAATTGAGCCACCGTTTGCTTGCCGGTTGGATCTTTGACAAACAGCTGATGAAGAAGACAGATATCTTCGGCAAAACGGCTGATTTTTCCTTCGATGATTTTTTCTAATACTTGAGCCGGTTTATTCGAATCTTTCATCTGTTCAAGATAAATCTCTTTTTCTTTTGCGATGACATCTGCCGGGATATTTTCTTTTGCAAGGTAACTCGGAGCACTTGCCGCCACATGCATGGCAACATCGCGTGAAACTTGGTCAGAAAGTTTATCCGCAGGACCTTTCATCTTTACCAAAACCCCGATTTTATCTCCCATATGCAAATAAGAACCGATCTTTTCACCTGCTTCAGATGATAAAAGAACAAATCGACGAACTGAAATATTCTCACCGGTTTTTGTAATAATTTCCTGTTGTGCCTCTTTGAAGCTTTTTCCCTGGAAAGAGCTGCCAAGTAACGCGTCAACATCTTTTGGTTTTTCTTTAAGGATCTGATCGGCAGTCGCCTGAACAAAATTTTGAAAATCAGCATTTTTGGCAACAAAATCGGTTTCGCAATTCACTTCTGCCATCACGCTAATATTTTCTAAGCTTTTGATAACGACTCTTCCTTCAGCGGTAATACGACCCGATTTTTTATCTGCCTTGGCTGCTCCCGATTTTCTGAGGATATCAACCGCTGCCTCAATATCTCCCTGGCTCTCGGTTAACGCCTTTTTACAATCAACGACCCCAGCTCCGGTTTTTGCCCGAAGTTCTTTAATTAACTCTGCTGATATTTCTGACATATTCCAGACTCCTTACCTGATTTTATTTGTAGGTGCGAATTCATTCGCATCGATACGATTACCAACACTTTCACACAATTGAGTCGAATCAATTCGACCCTATTCTTTTGGTTCTTCTTTTTCCCCTTCAGCGGTTGCTGAAAAACTCGAAACATCGCTTCCCTGTTCAAACGATTCAGGCTTGCTCACAAACGCAACCGCTTTCGCCCCTGGTTTTGATTCGCGACTTCCCCCTTTTTTCTCAGGTTTTTCCATTTCTTTTTCTTCCCTGGCTCGAGTTTCTCTTTGAATCATTCCATCGGAAACCGAATCGGCGATTTTGCCCAAAACCAGACGAATCACCCGAATCGAATCATCATTCGAGGGGATCAAATACTCAATATCTTCAGGATCACAATTGGTATCGGCGAGTGCAATCACAGGAATCGACAAAATCTTTGCTTCATGCAGCGTAATCTTCTCTTTTTTCGGATCAACCACCACAATCGCACCAGGAAGCCGGGTCATACTCTTTATTCCCCCCAACGATTTTTCTAATTTGATAATTTCTCGATCAATTTCCAAATTTTCTTTTTTGGTGAGAACCGAAAAAGTTCCATCCTCTTTTTTCTTTTGAAGATCGCGAAGTCGATCAATAGAGGCTTTGATGGTTTTAAAATTGGTGAGCGTTCCACCGAGCCAACGTTGGCTGATATAAAACATTCCACAACGCTCTGCTTCTTCACGAACAATCTCTTGCGCCTGTCTTTTGGTTCCGACAAAAAGGATATCATCTCCTTCTGCGACCACTTGGGTAACAAAATCGAAAGCTTCTCTTGCCATCGGCAGGGTTTTAGAAAGGTCTAGGATATGAATCCCGTTACGAACTCCGTAAATATACGGTTTCATTTTGGGATTCCAACGTTTGGTTTGATGACCGAAGTGAGCGCCTGCTTCGAGCAGTTCTTTCATATCGAGGGATTGCATTTTTTCTCCTTTTGGTTATTCGTCCGATCTTCATTCGAAGCGAGTCTTTAGGAGACCACCGGGCTTCAAATGGGGGTGGTAGAAGCAACTTTGGAGTTCAATTCTACCGATAAGATCGTGTGGATTAATAAAAACCGGTCAAAAACCGGTGGGTTCGTGTAGCATACGAGATATAACAATGCAACCTAAGATTCTTTATATGAATAAAATCAATTTTTTGAAAAAAACGCTGTTTTTTGGCCTCCTTGCAGCGATTTTATTTTTCTCTTTTACCCTCTGGGCGCAGTCCCCAACCACTCAACCTGCTGAGGTAAAAGCTCCAGCAACTCCTCCAGTAAAACCGGCCTATGATGACTTTGGATATTATAAAAAACAGGGAAAAGCCTCAAAAGCCTGGAATGACTTTGTCAAACAGGGGTTTGACTCTTACGATAGCCAAGATTGTGAAAAAGCGGTCACCTTTTTAAAAGAAGCGGTTAAAAATGGATGCCAAGACCCCATCGTTTTCTTCAAACTCGCCGCCTGTTCCGAGGTGATGGGAAGCTATTACTCGGCAGCACAGTATTACAAACAGGCAGAGGATGGGCTCAAACTTCTCCGTTCTCCCCATCGCTATCAAACCGATTTTTATGAGGCATATGGACGAACCTTGTATCTGAATCAACGTCTGGACGAAGCAATTCCCTATTTAACCAAAGCGACCGAAACCGGCACTCCCAGCTTTTTCCTTTACTATCTGCTCGGTGAACTTCTCAACAGCAAGGGGCAACCGCAGGCGGCGATGGAATATTTCAACAAGGCACTTGCTCAACCGCTCACTCAGGCAACTCCCGGTCAATTAACCCGAATTTATAAAGCGATCGGCAAATCCTATTTGGAGGCAAAAAATTATACCAAAGCGACTGAATATTTGACCAAAGCAGCCGATCAATCCCCCAATGATCAGGAGATTCAACAATTAAAATACCGCGCCAGCGAGGCGAAACGCCAGGAAGATCTTTTCAAGTCGATGGATCAGATGATGAATAATTTGGAACCGGGAGAGCGAAAACCGACCTCAAGGCCGGCGATTTAATGTGAACTAGTTCGACAAATCAACGCATTCATTCAATTTATTTTGAATAATATTATGAGCCTGATTGGGATCATGGGCTGGCCGTCCAACTTCATCATGGGAACCAGAGATAGATGTTCTTTTTAGTGAGCAAGCGACCTTATCGCTAGAGAAAGATTTTTTAAAGCTCGAATCATTTTCTAATCCTGCATATAAATTTTTAGCAATCAAAAGATCGGCATAATGATTTGCAAACCGATAAACTGAAACCGGTTTC
>CAZSRQ010000136.1:0-5614 GCA_964609335.1 uncultured Pseudomonadota bacterium | reverse complement strand
GGCAACGTGCGTTCGAAGCCGGATTCCACCGATATCTCACCAAACCGTTTGAACTCGATGAACTTGAATTGATTGTTGATCGGGCTCTCGAAACCAAAAAACTTTTCCAGGAAGTAAAAACCCTTAAACAGGAACTGAAAAACTCGTCTGATCCGCAGGCAAAAATCATTGGCCAGTCGAAGGTGATCCGGGAAATCTACAAACTGATCGGCAAAGTTTCAGCCTCCGATGTTCCGGTTTTGATCACCGGAGAATCGGGAACCGGAAAAGAGCTGGTCGCCAAATCGATTCACCATTCAAGCGAAAGATCCCATTTCCCATTCATTGCGGTCAACTGTGCCGCCCTTCCAAAAGATTTGCTCGAAAGTGAACTGTTCGGATACCGAAAAGGGGCATTTACCGGAGCGGATGAATCCCGCATCGGCTTCTTTGAAGCGGCCCACAAGGGAACTCTGTTTCTCGATGAAATCGGCGATATGCCACTTTCACTCCAATCGAAACTGCTTCGGGTATTACAGGAAAAAGAGATCTCGCCCATCGGCAGCCGTGAAACAAAACCGGTCGATGTCCGGATCATTTCTGCAACGAATCAAGATCTCTCCCAACTGGTCGCCGAAAAAAAATTCAGGGAAGATCTTTATTTTAGACTCAATGTCGTTCCGATTCGAATCGCTCCACTCCGCGAAAGAAAAGAGGATATCCAGATTCTGGCAGAACATTTTATCCGGAAATTTCAGGGAGAACTTTCGATTCCTCCGAAAAATTTGAATGAAGATGCCATCCAATTGCTGAAAAACTGCTCCTGGACCGGAAATGTGCGAGAACTTGAGAATGTCATGAAGCGGGCGATGGTTTTGCTGAACGGATTTGCGATCAAAGGGAAAGATCTTGAAGAAATTCTAAACCAGAACAGTGCCGTTTTAAAAACAGAAGACTTGAAAGAACTTTCTCTCGAAGAAATTGTCTCAAACAAACTCTCCCGGTTTTTGGAAAAATTCGACGAACTCGAAGAGATGGATCTCTATGAAAAAATCATCCAAATGGTTGAAAAACCGCTCCTCTCTCTCGTGTTGCAAAAAACCGGGGGAAACCAGATTCAGGCGGCAAAAATTCTGGGGATCAACCGGAATACCCTCAGAAAAAAAATCAAAATTTTGAAAATCAAGATGGATCGATGGAGCGAAGAGATTTCATGAATTTTTTTACGGAAACAATCATCTATTTTTTGCTGATGATCGGGGCGGTTCTTTTTGGGGGAATCCTCCCCTATTGGAAAAGGTTGAACTCCACGCCGCTTCCACTCTTTCTTTCTTTGTCTGCCGGATTGATGCTCGGCTCAGCGTTCATCCATCTCATTCCTGAATCATTCGAGTTGATCGGAGCAAAATCGAGCTTTTACGTTTTATCCGGATTTCTTTTTCTCTACCTTTTCGAAAAATTCATCACCGTTCATATCTGCGAAGCGAATGAATGTGAGGTTCATCATTTGGGAATGTCCGCCTTTATCGGGCTTTTCCTGCATGGCATCACCGATGGAGTCGCCTTGGGAACCGGATTACTTATCCCCAAATTGGGAATTATCGTTTTCATCGCCATTTTCGCTCATAAAGCACTCGAGGCATTTTCCCTCAGTTCCATTTTGTTGCATGAAGGAAAACCGAATAAAATGGTTCTCCTTGCGAATACGGCGATGCTGCTTTCATTGCCGATTGGAGCAATTCTTGCGCTTCTTTTGATTTCTGGGGGAGAGACAAACAACGTCGCGAAACATTCTGGAATGGCAATCGCCTTCGCGGCTGGAACTTTTCTGCATATCTCTCTTTCCGATCTTCTGCCCGAAGTTCATAAACATTCTGATTTGAGAAATCGGTCAGCCATCTTTTTCATTTTGGGACTTTCAATCATGGCGGTTTTGGCGAAGGTGTTATAAGCCCCTCCCTTTGTAAAAGGGCTGGCGTCGCCAAAGGCTATGCCACCGGCGCGAGGTTGGGAGGGATTTATGGCAAGGAGGTTGAATTATAATCAAGCCGACTTCTAGCACTAAATCCCCCTTCATCCCCCTTTTACAAAGGGGGAAAACTTTATAGACTCCCAAAAACCGATTATGATAGGAACCCAATATGTCCGATTCTCTCCAATACATTGCAGTCGAAGGCCCGATCGGAGTTGGAAAAACCACTTTAACCCAACTTCTGGCAAAAGAGTTTGATTATCGGGTGATTTTGGAAGAGGCGGAAAACAATCCGTTTCTCCCCGATTTTTACAAAGATCAAAAAAAATTCGCCTTTCAAACCCAAACCTATTTTCTTCTTTCGCGGTACCAACAACAGAGAGAGCTCAATCAGCAGGATCTTTTCAAACAGGGCATTGTCTCCGATTATATTTTCGCAAAAGACAAAATTTTTGCCTCGCTCAATCTTTCCCAAGATGAACTGCTTCTCTATGAATCGATTTACCAGCTTTTGGATACCCGAATTGCAAAACCAGATCTGGTCATTTTTCTTCAAGCTTCAACTGAAGTTTTAAAAGAGAGAATCAAAAAAAGAAAAATTCCCCATGAAAAACATATCCACTCTGAATATCTGGAAAATCTGGCGCAAAGCTATAACCACTTTTTCTTTTCGTACAACGAAACGCCGCTTTTGGTGGTGAACTGTTCCGAAATTGATTTTGCGAATAGTCCGGAAGATTACCAAAATTTGCTCCATGAAATTTTTCAGATGAAGAAACAGAAATTGAAAAAACATTATGTGTCGATCAGTAGTCGATAAATCTTTCGTTTACAAAACCTTGATATGACACCAAAAAAAATAACCATTCCAGAAATCAGGCGGATGAAAGTGAATCATCAAAAAATTTCGATGCTCACCGCTTATGATGCCACTTTCTCAAAAATTCTTGATCAAGCGGGAATAGAGATTATTCTGGTGGGAGATTCTCTGGGGATGGTGATCCAGGGGAGAAAAAACACGCTTCAGGTGAATTTGGAAGAGATGATCTATCACAGCAAGGCGGTAGCCCGAGGGATTCAGAGAGCCCACCTGGTCTGCGATATGCCGTTCATGACTTATCATGCGTCGATGGATGAAGCGGTAAAAAACTGCGGAAAAGTGATCAAGCAGGGCAAAGCAGAATCAGTCAAACTCGAAGGGGGAGCAGAAATCGCCCCACTCATCCAACGATTGGTCAAGGCGGGAATTCCGGTGATGGGACATATCGGCTTGAAGCCGATGCATGTGCATCAGATGGGTGGCTACAAAATTCAGGGAAAAGATCTGAAATCGGCCAAAGAGATTTTAAGTGATGCAAAAGCAATCGAAAAAGCGGGAGCATATGCGATTGTCCTCGAAGGGATTCCAGCCCCACTCGCCAAGAAAATTTCAAAGTCGCTCAAAATTCCAACGATCGGAATCGGATCAGGAGTCGATTGTGACGGACAGGTTTTAGTCATTTACGATCTGCTTGGCATGTATCAAGAATTTCGCCCAAAGTTTGTCAGACGTTATGCCGATCTTTTTCAGACGATTAGCCAATCAGTGAAAAAGTATGTGGGGGATGTGAAGAGTAATAGTTTTCCGAATGAGAAGGAAAGTTTTTAAAATTTTTAATAGGTAGGGGCGAACCTTGTGTTCGCCCTAACTGCGTGAGAGCCTCACCCCCATTTATGTAAATGCCAACATTTTTAGGGCGAACACAAGGTTCGCCCCTACAAGTGGCATCTGTAAATACCTATGCAAATCATTCGCACCATTTCTGAAATGCAACAATTCTCTCAAGAGCAAAGAGAAAAAGGGAAAAAAATTTCCTTCGTTCCAACCATGGGTTTTCTTCATGAAGGTCACCTCTCGCTTATTGAGATTGGGCGCTCAAAAGCAGATATTGTTATCAGTAGCATCTTCGTCAATCCAACCCAATTCGGTCCCAACGAAGATTTTAAAACCTATCCCCGCGATGAAAAAGGGGATTTTGAGAAATTAGAATCGGTTAAAACGAATGCTGTTTTTGTTCCGACTCCTGAAGAGATTTATCCCGATAACTTTCAAACGACCGTTCATCTCTCGGAGATTACCCAAGGGCTTTGCGGAAAATCGCGACCGACCCATTTCGATGGGGTTTCGACCGTTGTTTTAAAATTGTTTCATATCGTGAATCCAGATTACGCGATTTTTGGGGAGAAAGATTATCAGCAACTCGCCTTGATTCGGCAGATGGCAAAAGATCTCCATCTAAGAATTGAAATCATCGGTGCTCCCATTCTACGAAATGAACATGGGCTCGCGCTCTCTTCCAGAAATTCCTACTTAAGTGATCAGGAGCAAAAAGAGGCGCTCGTGCTTTCTCAGGCGATTGTCCAAGCCCAGAAAATTTATCAGGCGGGGGAAACAAAAGTTTCAAATTTAATCGAAGAGGCAAAAAAAATCGTTCGCACCGCCCCTTCGGCAGTGATAGATTATCTGGAAATCGTTGATTCAAAAACCTTAAAACCTCTCTCTTCCCTCCCCTCTCTTTACAAAGGAGAAAGGGCGGGGGAGGGTTCTAGGGCAAGGATTCTCTTGGCAGTCAAAATTGGAAAAACCAGATTAATTGATAATGGATCTTTATGAAACTACTCCTCTCAAAATTCATTCTCCCCATCAACGCAGACCCGATCGAAAATGGAGCAATTGCGATTGAAGAAGATCAGATTGTTGAAGTTGGATCAGCTGAAAGCTTGATCCAAAAATATTCGACAGCTGAACAACAAAATCTGGGAGAAACCGTTTTAATGCCCGGGCTCGTCAATGCGCATTGTCATTTGGAGCTGACGAAGGCTCCGAAATATGATCCTTCAGACTTTCAGGACTTAAGTGGTGAATCAAATTTTATCCGTTGGTTGATCAAAATCTCAAAATATCAGGATGCCTTGAAACCGGAAGAAAAAAGAAATGCAATTCAGGCAGGATTTCAATCGATTCAAAAAGAGGGAATAACCACCGTTGCCGATCTTACCACTTATGAAGGATCTCTGAGACTTTACGACGACTCCCAGCTGCGAGTCGTCACCTATCCGGAAATCATGACAATCCATCGCTCTATTTCCCAAGACCGCTTTGAATCAGCATTGGCAATGGTCGATGAAGTTGCCGGATCGAATCATCCCCGAATGAGTGTCGGGCTTGCCCCCTTTGCCCCTTATACCGTTTCGAAAAATCTGCTGAAGATTCTTTACCAACATGTCAGACAGCTCCCGATTCCGGTTCAAATTCATGCCAGTCAGAGTTTTTCAGAGATGGAATTTTTCTATGATTCAAGGGGGGATGTCGCAAATCTTCTTTTTCCGGAGGCAGGCTGGGGAGAGACTCTTCCCCCGCCCTATCAAAAAACGCCGATTCAGTATCTGAACTCCATCGACTTTCTGCAAATTCGCCCCGCTCTCGTCGGCTGCGTTCATCTCGGCCCAACCGATCTTTCGCAGATTGCGAACTCGCAATCATCGATCATTCATTGTCCACGTGTGAATGAAACGCTCCACTTAGGTTCAGCGCCGGTTGGAAAAATGCTCGAACATAAAATTCCGGTTGCTCTCGGAAGCGAACATCTCGGCTGTAATAGCTCTCTTTCTATTTGGGATGAA
>CAZSRQ010000135.1:0-5657 GCA_964609335.1 uncultured Pseudomonadota bacterium | reverse complement strand
AGCCGGAAAAAAAGCCGATCTCATTGCGGTCAAAATTTCTTCGGACACGACCGCCCAAAACCTGGAAGAACAGCTGATTCAACAAACCACCGCGGAACAGATTTTCAGAAAATGGGTGAACGGGAAAGAGATCTAATTCGCTTCAACTTTCTCCAGCATCCCCAAAACCGCCTGCCGAATATCCGCCTCTTTTACGGTAACGATCGGCTCATCGTAACGCTGTTTCACGATATCGACGAGACGATCAAACTCGGTATCAATATATTGCAGATCTAGCTCGGTCAGACGATCCCATTTTTTGAGGATCAGCGGTTTCATTCGGTTCCAATTCACTTGCAGACGATTGGGGGTTGTCATAGTAGCAGTACGGTATATCCAACTCCGGGGGAGTCGGGCAAGAAGATTGTGATATATCAACCGCAAAATAGAATGTTCGAGTTACTTTGTCATCCCCGAGCGTTTTTATCGGGGATCCCCCTGCTCAATAATTGGATCAGGGGATTCCTGCCCAAAAACCTGCAGGAATGACAACTTTAAAAAAACCGACATTCTATTTTGCGGTTGATATGGGAATTTATTATGCGAATTATTACCTTAGGAACTAGTGCCGGTCGACCAACCCCAGAACGCTCCGCGTCGTGCGTTGCGCTCGAATTTGACGGGGAATCTTTTCTTTTCGATTGCGGCGAGGGAACCCAGCTGAAAATCATTCATTCTCCGCTTCGCTGGGGAAATCTGAAGGCGATTTTTATCACCCATCTCCATGGCGATCATATCAACGGTCTTCCCGGACTGCTTGGAACTTTAAGTTCAACCGAAAGAGAGGCTCCGCTGAAAATTTTTGGTCCGCGAGGCATCAAACAGTATATTTCGATTCTAAAAGAATTGCGAACGATGTGGATCGGCTTTCCGCTCGAAATCACTGAAGTCAATGCTCCGGGAGTTGTCTTGGATTCTGGAAAATATCAGGTGGAGACCGCAAAGCTAGACCATATCATCGAATGCTGGGGATACGTTTTCCGTGAAAAAGACCGCCCGGGTCATTTCGATGAGCAAAAAGCAAAAAAAATGAACGTTCCATTCGGACCGATTCGGGCCGATCTTGTCGCCGGAAAAAACATTACTCTGGGCGATGGAACTCTCATCCGTCCGGAAGAGCTTATTGGACCTAAGCGCCCGGGTAGAAGTGTTGCCTACTGTCTTGATACGAAACCGTGCAACGGAGATTTGATCTTGGCGAAGGAGGTCGATCTTTTGATTCACGAAGCGACGTTTGATGACACTTTAAGAAAAGAGATCGAAACTTGGGGACATTCAACCGCCGCCCAAGCGGCCGAAGTTGCCACTCAATCAAAAGTGAAACAACTTTTGCTGACCCATATCAGCCCACGGTATCCAAACGCCAAAATCCTGCTTCAAGAGGCGCGCAATCTTTTCAAAAATGCGGAGATCGCGTTTGATTTGAGTGAATGGATTATTCATTCAAAATAATTCTTATTATTTCGATTTTTCCGCCAACTCGTTGCTTGCTCGCACCTCCCTATCCCGTGCCACCGTCATTATCGCATCGATTTGCTGCTGAAATCTTAAACTCTCGTCGGCTGAACCTATATAAGTGGCAATTTCCCGCAACTCTTGGACAGTTTCTTCGCGCGACATCCGATAATTGACTCCATGATGATTTCCATATTGCTGATCGAGCAGCCAGCGAGCAAGAGAAGTGGCGATCGGACCTCTCTCTCCGGGAAGCACTCGGGGCAAAAGATGTTTCGTGCAAGTATAGGCGGCAAATTGAAAGGTGGAAGATCCCCGAAGATAAGGGGTCAAGCTTGGCGTGATAGCAGGATCAATGACCGCCTGCATTTTTCTCGCGAGTTCCAAACGTTGTGCATAATTTGCTTCATCGGCGGCAACGAGCAGATCTCTTGTGAGTGAATCGGTAATCAGCTCTGAAACCTGCCTGCTAGAACCGGTACGAGAAGTATTTGATATTCGGACCGCTTCAGTAACGATTTCATCCAGAGCTTTTTCAGGATCAGACAAAAATTCATCCCGTCTTTCTTCCACAGCAGATTTCGGATCAGCCAAGCGGGAAGTTCTGTCGACAATCTTTTTGACATAAGTTTCAAAATTGACAAGACTTTCGGGAGCATCACCCTTCTCAACCAAAAGCTGTTTTGCTGATTCAAACTCTGCCTCGGCTGCTGCGCGATTTCCACGGGCCACTTGCCATTCAATCAATTCAATCACCAGCGATCTTCTTTCATGCAGATGAACCAGCGGAACCAGTTTGCTGACCAGTTGATAGGCATTTTCTTGAACATCCAGGAAACCTTGACGGGTTCTCAGGATATCGGTTGCCTTCCAGGCAAGAGAAACCACCTGACTCATCTCAAGAGCGGGGATGAGGTTTTGCAAAGAATCTCTCGACGCTTCACGAAGAGAGGCATCTGCATCGACGAGTTGATCCGCAATTTCCCGAACAGTATCCCATCGATTCTCTTTGGAAGTAATTTGTGGCACCACTTTTTCCAACGCCTGCACTGCAACCACTCTGCTTTCAGGATCATGCAGACGCAATGCTCCCAGAATATAACGGGCAAGCTTTTCTCTTTCTTCCGTTTTTAATTTCTCGGCCTTTTTCCCCAACTCAATTTCAAAAGAAGAATCTCTTTGATTTCCAAATTCAATTGCTGATTCGACAAACTGATAGGCATCGGCCAACTCCGGGGTCGTATTTTTATATCGAATCACTTCCCCTCTACCTCGTGCCGCCAAAGCGAGAAGAAGCGGCGGTTTCTGTCCTTCCCGCTCTTTTGAAGTGACCGCCGCCAAATCGATGAAAGTACGCAAAGCGGGCGGACGTTCTCTCAAACCAAACCGGTTCAGAAAAGTTCCACCGGTTTCCCTGCCGGTGACATCCATTTCCCGCTCCCAGTAATCAGCCGTTTCCCGTCTTTCCGTCTGTCTTGCCCGCATCTCCCGAATCTCACGATTTGTATAACCAAATCGCTCTGAAAGAAGTTGGTCAGAAATCCGGTGATAATTCACATTGGTGTTGTTTCCACCAAAACCGTTTTTCACCGATTCGACATGATCCGGATTCTCATGAGGACCTTCACTCACCAAAACTCTCCCCTGATCCACCAATCTTTGGGCGGTAGAGGTCAGTTTTCCTCCGGATGGAATATAAACTCCCGGTGCCAAACCGAACTGCAATGATTGCAAAACCACTGCATCTTCGAGCGATGGAGCAGCTCCCAATAAATGCCCTCCGATTTTTCCTTTCAAAGCTGAAAGCCAGACTCTTTGCTGATAAGTTGCTGCCGCCTGTTCGACTTCCACCGTATTCAATTTTTGGGTTCCAGTTCCATGCAGAAAAATTCCCTGAATGACCTCGGGTGGAAAACCCAACTGCTCCGCCATCATAATTAAACTCGCTTCGCGGGCATGAATCGCCCCAATCCCCATATCAGCAGAATTTTTCTTTCCTCCCTGATCTCCGCGGATATCATATCCTCCGACAAAAAATCCTTCGGCCGGAGCTATTCTCATAAAATCATGAAGACTGATAATCGCTCCAACCCCTGCCCCTTCGGCAATCTGGAAACCAGCCTCGGTAAATAAGGGGGCATACCAATCTTTGGGAGGTTGACTCGGGTCGAGCCCCTTCAACCTATCGCGAGTCGCCATCGCCTTGATCGCATTGAAAGAGGTGATAGCAGCCCGATCATACGGCAGACCCAATACAAATTCAGTTCCACCAAAAAAGCCAATTCGGGTGACTCCCGATCTCACTGAATCGGCAGCCCGTCTAAAGTTCTTATGTCCGGTGGCACAAGCACCGACGTCGATCGAGTTGTCTCGGATTGGAACTGCATCTTCCCCCTTCATCCCCAACCCAACTCCCAAAACCCCCTGAATAAAATCATTCAATAACATTGCAATGTTATTGGTTTCCGTATTGGGAACCGTCGCAACTCTTTTCGTTCCCCTCTTTCTCCGCAGGGCGGAAACCACCCCATCAATGACACTTTGCCAACCTCCCACTCCGGAGGAGATATGAATTCCGATCTCGGCTCCCACTTCGGAAAGATAAAATCCATACTGCCTTGCCGAACGAATCATCGAATATAAAGCCAACGCCGCCACAGGATCGAGATTGGTCAAATAGGTGCTGCTTCCATGGAAAGAAAAAGTCGGAACCGTTTTTCGGCTGATTCCCAACAGGTCAAGAATATGACCGGAAGTATTCCCTTCAGGCCCGCGAAGCCCTGGCGGGATTTGCCCTGCCCAATCGGTTTCCAGTGCCAGCTTGGCGAGTGCTTCGAATCCGGCATCACTACTGAATTCGGCATCGAGCAAAGCTTCTGCTTTCGCCCGAGTCACTCTCTCACCGGTCGGAAGATATTCAAACGGAAGATCAGTCAATAGATGAACCTCCTGATCCCCAATCGATAACGCTTTTTCCTTCCTGTCTTTTGCCTCCCGAATCGTCTCCGTAGAAATTGTCAATTCTACTCCTGTCACCGGATGTCGATAAACCCCATAACTATAGGGAACCGCCACAAACAGATCTCTGCTATTCGCCATCTCTTTCAATTTTTCAGCGGAAAAATTTCCGGTTTCTCCTGTCAGCGGATTCATATAAAGATCATCTCGAACGATTCTCATGATTCGTGAATCTAAAATCTGCACTCCCGACTCTTCTATGATCTGTTTTCCATAGCGTTCCGAGATTTCCCCCATGCTCAACGGCTCTCCAGTTGCAGCATCCGCGTAACGACCAATGTCTATCCGTCTCAGATGACCGTTGATGACTCCCACTTCCGCCATCCAGCGAGGATCACCGACCGCTTTATAATAGGTGGAGCGCTCATGACCAAAGGGGCCAATCCCCCCCATCGGAAGAGTCACCAATGCCTGCCGGGGATCGACAATACGGCGTGGAACAATTTCCGGAATCTGAAGAGGAGGGCGATATTCAGCATCTGGATCCAGTTCAAAAACTTTTGGAGCAGGAGCTTCTTTCATCCCGAGCTCTTTCGCACTGATTAAACCATTTCCTTCTCCAGCCATGATTTCGGCAGCGGAAATTAATCCCCCTTCTTCCCCTCCTGTCATCTTGAAAATATTTTTTCGTTTTTGTTGACTAGCCTGTTGCTCACTCGCCTGATGGAGAGCTGCTTCTATCGGCATTTCATTGGCTGATCTGGGAGCGAACGCTCTCTGCAACCCTGCCTGAATCGAATGCAGCCATCCTTGCGGAATCTCGGTTCGGGTCGGAGTTTTGCCCAAAGACTCCGCCAAACTGATCTTCGCATTCATCATCGTGATCTCATGACAAGTGAGATGCACGACACCGGCTCCCACCATCATCTGACAAGAGCTCATCTGCGCATAAAGCAAACGAGTATAGATCCCCCCTGTCTGCACTTCACTGAATCCCAAACTGGCGGAAAGATCTTGCGAACAGAGAATCGCGACATCCTGAAACATCTGCTGAACAATAAATCCTCCACCCAATTTTCCAGCCCCCTGTGAAAAGCCAACCATCAGGGTGGAAGAGGCAGATCCGCGGAAAAGATTGGCGGTTTGAAGAGATCGGGTTTCGAGAAATTCTGGGGCGATATGAAACATTGCCCCTTCCGTGGCGA
>CAZSRQ010000134.1:0-5806 GCA_964609335.1 uncultured Pseudomonadota bacterium | reverse complement strand
GAAGGAAAAAATATCACGCATCAGCAGAAAAAACTGAATGAAGATGAGCTGCGCGATTTTCGCACCCGGTTTGGAATTCCGATCTCCGATGAAGAGGTGGCGAAAGCTCCTTTTTACAAACCTCCGGCGTATGGTCCCGAAGTTCAATATATCGGGGAGCATCGCCAAAAATTGGGAGGTTATCTCCCCTCACGAAAAGTAAAATCGATTCCGCTTAAACTTGAAAACAAAAAAATATTTGAAGAGTTTTATCCGGGAGAACCGAATCGGTCGGTTTCTACCACGATGGTTTTTGTCAGAATTCTTTCGCAACTTCTTCGCGATCAGAATCTCGGAAAAAAAATCATCCCGATTATCCCCGATGAAGCAAGAACCTTTGGAATGGAATCGCTCTTTAAACAATACGGTATCTACTCGTCGAAGGGACAACTCTACGCTCCGGTCGACTCTGAAAACCTCTTCTATTACCGCGAAGCGAAAGATGGTCAGATTCTCGAAGAAGGAATCACCGAGGCAGGCTCGATGAGCTCTTTTATTTCAGCCGGAACTTCTTACGCGGCCCATCAACTTCCGCTGATTCCATTTTTTATTTTCTATTCAATGTTCGGGTTTCAACGGATTGGTGATCTGATCTGGGCTGCAGGTGATATGCGAACCCGGGGATTCTTGCTCGGCGCAACGGCCGGCAGAACGACGCTTGCGGGCGAAGGGCTTCAGCATCAGGATGGACAAAGCCATCTCTTCGCTTATCCTTATCCCAATGTTATTTCCTACGATCCAGCTTATGCATTCGAGCTGGCGGTTATTATTGAAGATGGACTCAAGCGGATGTTCGAAAAACAGGAAGATCTGATCTATTATATTACTCTCTACAATGAAAATTATCCGATGCCTTCCATTCCGACAACGGCGCACAGCCGTGCACTCCTACAGAAAAAAGATTCTGGGGATCGAACGTCATTACAAAAAATAAAAGAGGGAATTCTCAAAGGACTCTATCTTTTTCAATCCATTCCCCCTCTCCCCCGGCGGGAGAGGGCTGGGGAGAGGGGGAAAAGTCGGAAAAAATCACAAAAGTCAGAAATCAAGGTCAATCTTCTCGGTAGCGGCCCCATCCTGAACGAAGTTCTCAAAGCTGCCTCCATCCTCGAAAAAGAGCATAAAATATTTTGCAATATCTGGAGCGTCACCAGCTATAAACAGCTTTATCAGGATGCGATTGAAACCGAAAAATGGAATCTGGAAAATCCGGGCAAGAAAAAGAAAACCGCTTATCTCACCGAATGTCTGAAAAAAGAGGAAAATGGGATTTTTATCGCCGCCTCGGATTATGTCAGGGCATTGCCAAATAGCATCGCCCAGTGGATTCCAGGCCGACTGATTAGCCTGGGAACTGACGGATTTGGATTGAGCGAATCGCGGGAAAAACTTCGCGAACATTTTGGGGTCAATACAAAACAGATTGTAGAAGCGGCGTTATATGCCCTGAAAAATCCCAAATAAGTTTCAACCGATTCTTTTTGCGCCATACAATTGCCACCAATAATTTGCCCGATCGATGAACTCTTCCCTCGTTTCACTATTTTCTTCTTCTGCACTTCTCTGCTTTTCGACGTAACGCTCAATGAACTCATGCATTTCCAAAGTGTATGCCCACGGAACATCCACTTTTGAGAAATTTTTCCCAAGCCTTCTTCTGTTCAGCGCTTCTCTCATCTGTTGTTCAGCGAGACCTTTCTGCACTTTTCCCAAAAGGGCAAATCCTCCAGGATTGATAAAATCCGGAAGATAAGAAACCGTTTCCGCATCCATATTTTCTGAAACCGCTTTCTGGTAAAAAATATCGACTTTCGGGAGTTTTCCTTGTGCCATCAATTCGGGAAAAGCCCCTTCAAGATAGACGACATGGGTTTCTTCCGGGATTTCCCCCTCAATTCCCCATTCGTACTGTAATTCCATCCATCCTTTTTTTTGGGCTCCAAGATGAATCGTTGCCGGATTCACCCCCATTCGTTTGAGCTCAATGAGGATACATCTCTCAATCCCCCATTGAGTGATTTCTCTGACATTCCAATATCCCTTTTCACTTCGCAAATTCATCTCCTGTAAAAAACGCTCTCTCACCCTTATTCGAGCATAATTGCTGAGGGAATCGGGTTGGGCCTCTTTCCAGGAATCGGGAATCGGAAGAAAGGGAGTTTGGTCAATCTGCTCCCAATGGGAAAGATAGAATTTCATTTTTTTTGCCGAAAGAGCGGAAAGCTCAATGACAAAACATTCGTGAACTCTCCCCCCGATGATCGAACCGGTTAAGCGGTCGGGACCTCCGGCATTGTTCATCATGCTCATCGGTTTAAAACCAGGATTGATCACTCTTTGCCAGGCGCTCAGATAGGAGGCATATTCTGGAGTCAAAAGCGGTTTTTTGGGGGCTTCTGTTTTTCCGGGGTTTTCCGGCGATCGAAGTTCTTTGAAAGGTCTTTCTCCTCTTGGAGGAAAGAAAATTCTGTTATAAGAGCCGGACGGTTCAGAAGCGACAGCGTATAACGGTTGTGGTCTTGGAACAATCGATCTGCCTGTTTCTCCCATCCATCCCGGTCCCGGACTTTCAAAACCGACCATTGCCAGTCGGGGAGCCATTCCCAGCGGAGGCAAAGAACTAAAAAATGTTTTCTTTATGGCTGAAACGGAAGAGAAAAAAGATCGGGAGTATTTGGATTGCAACTCAAGTTTCGCCTCCATCGTTCGAACCTCCACAAAAGTGCAATGCACCAATTTTGAGCTCACACTCATTTGCAAACTGAGAACCTCTGCCTGCAGCATCGCCTCAGTGAGTGAATGGGGTCGATTTTCAATAAATCCGATAACACCGCAAAAACTGTCCCATTGAACCATTGCAAAATCCTGCACGAGATGTTGAATCAGCGGATTGGAAATCTGCGCACAACCAATCCCTTTCATCATCGTCAAGGTGAGCCCCATATGAAGCCATCCCCGAAATCCCTCTTCTCCGATCCCCTCTCCCTTCAAAAGAAGCGGAACGAACTGAATCCCGGTTCCCTCCATAAAACAGCCGGAAAGGGTGGATAATCCCAGAACCAGCGATCCGTTTTTCTGGAAAATGGGAGAAAAAAATCTCGTGACACAACTTTTGGTGATGGATCCCAGAAGATTTCCGCAGACCATCCCGAACAGCAAAGAGCTGCTGGTTGCCTGTTCGCAAAAGGATTGAACCAGTTGAGAGGTAAAAAGTTGCGATGAAGTCAGCACGACCTCGTCAGAATCAAGAATGGAAATCTTTTCTGAAATCATCATAAAAATATTCAAATGGATTGGATGTGATACAGTGTAACTTCTAAATCGTATCTGTTGCCAGTGAATTTAGTTGCTTGAATATTATAGGATGTTAAAAATAACCAAATGACACTTCAGGAGATCAGACTTCCAGAACTGGGCGAAAATATTCATACCGCCCAAGTCATCAAGATTTTAACCTCGGTCGGCTCTTCGATCAAAAAAGAACAATCAATTTTGGAACTGGAAACCGAAAAATCGGTTTTTGAAATTCCCTCTCCTTTAAACGGAATCGTCAAAACCGTTCATGTGAAAGAAGGGGAAAAGATTAAAGCTACCGATCTATTGTTAACAGTTGAATCAAAAGATCAGCTGATACAAACTGCAGAACAGACTTCAAAACCAATCCAACCAGCAAAAACAGAGCCAGTCAGAAAAAGAGAAGAAAACCGTTTTTCTTCTTCGGACATCCCTGGAAACATCTTGACCTCTCCAACGGTGCGGAAAGTCGCTAGAGAGATGAATATTGATTTAATGAAAGTAAAAGGCTCAGGTCTGAATGGTAGAATTTTAATGGAAGATCTTCTCGACTCTGCAAATCCTGCTTCTCCCAAAACTTCTATCACTCCGTCGTTTCCAGACTTTTCTAAATGGGGAGCGATTGAACGCAAACCAATGACCAATGTCCGGTTAAAAACGGCAGAACAGGTTTCTAAGAGCTGGAGCTTGATTCCGCATGTCACCCAATTTGAAGAAGTTGATATTACTGAGCTTGAAAATTCGAGAAAAAATTTTCTCAAGCAGTCTGAAAAAATCGGTGGCAAATTGACGATTACCGCGATCCTTTTAAAGATCATCGCTTCTGCCCTGAAAAAATTTCCGCAACTCAACGCAAGCCTTGATCCGGAAAAAGAGGAAATAATCCTCAAAAAATATATTCATATCGGAATCGCCGTCGATACCGATCGGGGATTGCTTGCCCCGGTGATTCGGAATGTCGATCAGAAAACTATTTTGGAACTTTCTGTCGAGCTAAAAAAAATATCGGATAAAGCGAAAGAGAAAAAATTGTCTCCCGAAGAAATGCAGGGGGGGACTTTTACTTTAACTAACCTGGGAGGAATTGCAGGAACCTATTTCACCCCGATTATCAACTGGCCTGAAGTAGCCATTTTGGGAATCGGCCGATCCGACTTCGAGGCAAGATTCATCCATGAAAAATGGGAATCACGACTCATACTCCCACTCTCTCTTTCCTATGATCATCGGCTTGTGGACGGAGCTGATGCCGCCCGATTTCTGAAATTTATCACGGAAAAAATTCAACAACCTCTTTCGATCGAGTCAAAAGAATGAGTCAAAAATGTCTATCGACCCAACTCGTTGTCATCGGTGCCGGCCCAGGGGGATATGCAGCCGCTTTCCGGGCAGCAGATCTGGGCATTCAGGTCACACTGATCGATCTGGAAAAAAACCCGGGCGGGGTCTGCACCTATAAAGGATGCATTCCCTCGAAGGCGCTTCTCCATGCGGCAAAGGTTTTAAGTGATGCCAAAGAGGCAAAAGAACTGGGAATCAATTTTAAAAAACCGAAAATCGATCTGAAAAAATTAAGAGAATGGAAACAGAATATCGTCGATCAAATGACCGGCGGACTGGGAGAACTCTGCAAACTTCGCAAGATTCAATATATTCAGGGAAGAACGAGCTTTGTTGATTCTCACACCCTTCTTATCCAGAAAGATGAGGGAGCGCAGATCACGATTCAGTTTGATTTTGCGGTTTTGGCAACCGGATCTCGCCCCTTTATTCCTCCCGAGTTGAATATAGAAACTCCTCATTTGTGGAACTCAACGGCGGCATTAAGATTGGAAAAAATTCCAAAAAAACTTTTGATCATCGGTGGAGGATATATCGGGCTTGAACTCGGAACTGTTTATGCCGCTCTCGGAAGCCAAATCACATTGATTGAGATGACATCCAACCTCCTTTCTGAAGTCGACCAAGATTTGGTTAGACCTCTCAAGCGAAAAATTGAAAAACTGTTTCATTCTGTTTTACTCGATACCCGTTTGACAAAAATTCAGAGCGATCGCAAAGGTTTAAAAGTTACTTTGGAAACTTTTGAGCAAAAACCGATTCATCGTGAATTTGAAAAAGTTTTGGTGGCAATCGGCCGGAAACCGAACTCCAGCGGCTTGGGTCTACAAAATACAAAAATTGAGATCGATGAAAAAGGGTTTATTAAGGTAAATGAACAACGCCAAACCACTGAATCTCACATCTATGCCATCGGTGATCTCACCGGAAATCCAATGCTCGCGCACAAAGCAACCCACGAAGGGATGATGGTCGCCGAGGTGATTTCCGGAGAAAATTCAGCCTTTGAACCTCATGCAATTCCGGCGGTGATTTTTACCGATCCTGAAATTGCCTGGTGTGGATTGACTGAAAAAGAGGCAAAAAAACAGAATCTCAACATCAAGGTTTCCCGCTTTCCCTGGACTATTTC
>CAZSRQ010000133.1:0-5855 GCA_964609335.1 uncultured Pseudomonadota bacterium | reverse complement strand
TAATTCTCTTAAGAAACGCTCCGCATTCGATTCATCATTCGTCACAATCGATTCGGTATGAAGCGAACCATATTTTTCGATATGCTCAATCGCTTCATCGATATCTATTACTACTTTGACGGAGAGGATTAAATCAAGATATTCCGTCGACCAATCGGCTTCTGTTGCGGATTGGATGTTAGATACTATTTTTTTTGTTTGAGAACACCCTCTGATTTCGACTCCTACCTTTTGAAACTCGGTAATCACGCGAGGTAAAAATGAGTGCGCAATTTTTTCATCGACCAACATCGTCTCCAAAGCATTGCAAACCCCGGGGCGTTGAACTTTCCCATTCAAGGCAATTTTCTCCGCCATCTCTAAATCGGCATTATAATCGACAAAAAGATGACAAACCCCTTTATCATGACGAACCACCGGAATTTTCGAATATTCGCGGACAAATTTCATCAGATTTTCTCCTCCACGCGGAATAATCAGATCAATGAACCGATCTTGTGCGAGAAGAAACTGAACCGCTTCCCGATCGGCGATCGGAACGACTTGGATTAAATCCGGAGAAATTTTCTCTTGAACCAAAACCTCTCTTAAAATCTCCCCCAAAATTTTGTTGGAATGAAGTGCTTCAGATCCACCCCGGAGGACAACAACGTTACCAGATTTCAAACAGAGAGCAGCAGCATCCACAGTGACGTTCGGACGGGATTCGTAGATAATTCCAATCACTCCAAGTGGAATGCGCACTTTCTCAATTCGCAGACCGTTCGGGCGAACCCAACCTTTCGTAATTTCACCAACCGGATCGGGAAGTTTCGCGACTTCTCGAAGCCCATTCGCCATTTCCTGAATTCTTTTTTGATTGAGGATGAGTCGATCGATCATCGCCGTTGAAAGATTTTTCTGTTTTCCATTCTCCAAATCTTTTTTATTTTCTGTTTCAATGCGCTCAGTCTGTTTTTCCAGCGCATCAGCCATTTTTTCGAGGAGTTGATTTTTTTTTGGAGTCGTCAAATTTGCCGCAACTCGCCCTGCTTTGCGGGCGTTCTGTGCAATATCTAGAATGATTGAATCAAAATGAGACATGGGCTCTTTGTATGTAAGATCCGAAGGAAGGTCAAGGGGAGGTTAAAACAGCCAGATCATCCCGATGAATCACCTCATCGAGGTATTTATAGCCCAAAACTTTCTCGATTTCAGAAGTTTTCACCCCTTTGATTTTTTCAATCTCGGAAGACGAATAACCGACCAATCCGCGAGCAAACGGCTTTTCTCCGTCGACCAATAAATCGACCGGATCTCCAATATGAAAATCGCCGACCACTTTTTTGATTCCGGAGGGGAGCAAACTTTTCCCTTTTTGCGTTAAAACGTCTTTCGCACCCGCATCCACCATAATTTGCCCAACTGGATTCAATGTAAAAGTGATCCAATGTTTACGACGATTCAAACGATTATGACTCTCTTTCGGTAAAATCAGCGTTCCAACCTCTTTTTCATCGGCAATTCTGCGAAGCGTTCCCTTGATTTTTCCACTCGTAATAATGGTGGGAACCCCAAATCGTGCCGCCTTCTCAGCCGCTTGCAGCTTGGTTGCCATGCCACCCGTACTTCCCGGGCGAAGTGTGTCCGTCGCAAAACCTAACAACTTCTCATTCAAATTTTCGATGAGAGGAATTTTCTCCGCATTTTTATCGACTCGTGGATCCGCCGTATAAAGCCCATCTTGATCAGTCAGGATCACCAAAAGATCTGCCTCAACCAGATTCGTCACCAACGCGGAAAGATTATCGTTATCTCCCACCTTAATCTCATCCACCGAAACGGTATCATTTTCATTGATTATGGGAACGAGGCCAAAATTCAAAAGCTCGTGGATCGCATGGCGCGCATTAATATAACGTTTGCGGTTTGCAAGGTCATCGCGCGTAATCAGAATTTGAGCGACCTGAATTTTTTGCCTTGAAAAAGCCTTCTCATAATAATTCATCAACGTAATCTGCCCCGCTGCTGCAATTGCCTGCTTTTGCGGGATCAGATGCGGTTTTTTCTTGAAACCCAATTTATACATTCCGCACGCAATCGATCCGGAAGAGACTAAAATAACGCGGTAACCGAGTTTTCTTAAATAGGCAACGTCGTTGACGAGCGATTGAAATATTTTCGGATCAAGCGCTCCTTGAGGATTCGTGAGGATTGAGCTTCCGACTTTGATCACCCAGGTAGAATTTTTCTTTAAAAATGCAGATTGCATACCGATCTTTCTTTCATGCCATATCTCTTGCATTTCGGCAAGAAACGGTTAATTTTCAAACGATGAATTTAAAACCGAAAATTGAACCTCTCTATCCCCTCTGCGACAATTCTTTTTCTCCCCAATATTCTCATTTGGAACTCGCCCAAGCTTATCTTCGGGGAGGAGCAAAAATTATTCAACTTCGGATGAAAGACGCAGAACTCTCCAAAGTAAGAGAAGTAGCGAAATTAATTCTAAAGGAAAAAGAAAAATATTCGTTCACCTTTATTTTAAATGATTACGTAGAACTTGCGTTAGAGCTGGAGATCGATGGAATCCATGTCGGCGAGAATGATCTACCGATTGCGGAGATTAGAAGGATGATCGGAGCGAATGCCCATAAGCCGCTACTCGGCTACTCATCCCATTCGATCGAAGAAGCCAAGCAAGCGGTCAGCGATGGCGCAGACTATGTCGCCTTCGGAGCGATTTTTCCGACCAAAACCAAAGGCCCCGGCCATCCGGTTCAGGGAATAGAAAAACTCAAGCAATTGGTAAAAGAAATTCCAGTTCCAGTAGTCGCGATTGGAGGAATTACCAGAGAGAATATCGATTCGGTTTTGGAAACCGGAGTCGATTCGATCGCAATGATTACTGCTTTGACACAGGCAATCAACGTAGAGGAAGAGACAAAAAGATTTGTCTTTTATTTTCAGTCATTCGAAACCGATACAAAAGGCTGCTCTAGGAATGGTTCAAAGATGCGATGAATTGGGATAAAAAGAATGATCACTGGAGTGGGACTTCTCAACCTTGCGTATAACATGGTTCGCACGATGATCATGCGATTGCGATTGGCATAAAAGCAACCTAACAACTTATGGCTGAATAACTGCATCTCGACAGGATTCGGCTAATTTGAATTCTTCAGGAAAAGAGGCTTTCTGAAGTGTATTGATATCATAGGCGGTAATTGTAATCTTACTCGATCTTTCTCTCGGCCAGGTAATATAGACTCTGCCTATCTCGGGGAACACAGCCGTTGCTCCTGATAATGCAGCGTATTTTTCTCCAGGAAATTGAACGTTTCCTGTCAAAAGAAAAAGTTGATGATTAGTGGCAGTAGGTCTTCCATTAACAAATGGGAACTCGGTGATATATAAGCTAAAAGTTGGATTCTTATCATCGAAAATAACGCTTGAAACATAGAGTTTTGAGGGGTTGTTTCGGTCATCCACATCATAACCGATGGCTACTCCGTAATATTCATGACCCGTAAAAGCTTTTACGGCATCAAAATAATCGGCGATTTCGTCTCCATATTTGACCGGCAGCAAATAGATGGGAGTATTGGAACCTTGAGAACTTTTTTTATCAGAGATATACAAACTTTTATTATTGATTGTTTGGACTAAATGCTCACACGCTTGTTTTGATGGGTCTTCTACTGGAGGTACAACAGGTGCAGTTCCGCCACAGGATAACAAGTCAATAGCCAACGTGACTAAAAACGGAGCGCAGCTTGCTCCCCAGGTGCCTAAGCCTGTCGTAGCACATAAATACCCTCATACTACCCGGTTCCTCCTGTTGCCCCCAATAATCCTAATCCCACAAGGCTTGACTCTGATTGAACAGGTAAAGGTTTTGCTTCAGGATAATGGTAAGCGGCAATGCGCATTGGCAATGGAGGAGAAGTAGAATGTCCGCTGTCAGAAATAAATCCGTTTCCAAGTACAAAAGAGCGCTCTACTTCTTGTTGATCTTGAAATGTTGGATAGCAAGCTCTTGCGATTTCAGAACAAAAATTGATTGCTTTCGATTGATTGATTTCAGTCATTTTACAACTCCCCTAAAATCGCAGTTACACAAACTTGCTTACAGGCTCCCTTTATTTTCTAACTTGGCAAAAGAACCCAACAGCTTTGCACGTTGGAGTTACATCCTGCCATATAATTTGCTCCCTAAATTTCTTTGATTATTCTTTTATTTCTTCTTCTCAATTCGTGTCTGAAAATCCGTATAATCTGACAGTTGCATCACACCTCTCTTTATAATCAAAGGGGTTTGAGATGTATTTGATGGATTGTTAATCTTGCCGCGATATAAAATCGTTCGCGGCAAACTGTCTCTATTTTTTCCAAAACCCATCCCTGTCAAATCAGCCACGGTGCCACCATCTTCCCGAAACCTCTGTTCATACCGCTTGTCCAATAAAGAGCCGTCCGTTTCAGCAGCCACAAACTTCACTTCAACACCTTGACTCTTTAGGCTATTAGCCCACTGAATCACTTCTCTTAATTCCTTCAGGCAGGGAGGACAAGTAGTAGACCAATAATGAACCAGCGTGTAACGGACTTGAGAAGGTGCGGCTCTACCTTCGCTTACACCACCTGCTGAGGAAGGTTTTGAGAATCTCACAACTGGAGATCGCATACTCCTACCGTCCACATGAGCTGGAAGAGGTGGAGGGCCCATCTGTAGGAAAGAGCCATCACCAGATGAATTAGACAAATCGGGGCTGGGCGACAAAGGAGGAGAAATATCTAAAGACGGTTCCGCAACTACCGGTTTTGTAGTTTGTAGTTTGTAGTCATAGCGATAATCCTTAAGCCAGAATAACTGCTGTATTGATTGCTTTATCGGAACATCGATAAGAAAAGGCCTTATTGACAAGAACTCCCAAATAAAATCACAGCCCCCAGCTTAACTAGCTGACGTGATCGTAGCATTTTTTTCGGTAAATGTTCTTGTATAACCAGCTTCGATTTCCTTTTTACCAGCTCCCAACAATTTGAATGCCACTCCTATGGGACCATCCCAAAGCGAAATGTGACTTGTACCACTAATTGAACCATAGCGATAGCTGTATTCAACTCTCTGAGCATCAAACCGAACTGTATATCTGTAAACTCCTTTATCATCCGGAGCGACCCCAGTTACTACTCCAGCGACTTTCTCATAAGTTCTTTCATCGGTATGTACGCATCCATCTACCTTTTCCCTATCTGTAAATGTGACTGTAACACTATCGCCAACGCTAAATCTTTTTTGAGGTGTAGGGGAAGCTGAAACTTTTGGAGATGCTTGGAGCGCTTCATTCGCTGAAGAATTTGTCCCAGGTAGCCCACTAATATTTAAAGCTCTTGAAGCTTCATAATATGGTGATGTACCCACTCCCGACCTTCTTCTTTTGAAGAAGAAAAGAGGATCAAAGCTCTCAACTGCAGGAGAAACCGCCGCTAAAGCATCAGCTAAAGGAGGAGTCGTCGTCAAACGCCCGGCTCCTCGCTGTGGAGGATTCTTTTTCGGAAGAGAATCGGTACCTACATCCCATGCCTTTGCGATTTCTCCGAAATTTTGGTCAGATTTTACAGTGGTTGTTCGAGACATAAAATTTTCCTTTCTTATCTTTTTTAAAATGTCCGTTTATTCTTATGATATCTAATTTAATTAGGATCTATGGTCTTTATCGGTTCAAACTTAGTTTTTGTTTTTGTTGCTATACTTTTCACTGCTGTATTGATTGTCTTATCGGAACATCGATAAAAAAGTTGCTAAAATCCTACCCCATAATCCGTCACTTTAAAAAAAGTGGAGTAATTTCCTATATTTTTGAACCAAA
>CAZSRQ010000132.1:0-5941 GCA_964609335.1 uncultured Pseudomonadota bacterium | reverse complement strand
TCCGGCCAGCGATGTTTATTCGCTGGGGGCGATTCTTTATGAATTGCTGACCGGTAAAAAACTTTTCTCCGGAGAAACACAATTTGAGGTTTTGAAAAAAATCCGATCGACCCGAATCACCGAAGAATCCCTTCCGGAATCGATTCATCCAGGGCTCAGAAAAATTCTCGCAAAAGCGCTCGCCTACTCTCCCAAAGAGCGTTTTGACAATGCGGGAGATATGCAGATCGAGCTGACAAAATTTTTGTATTCTACCTATCTCGATTTTTCTCCCCGAAAATTATCGAACCTGATCAAAAGACTTTTCGCGAACGAAATCCAGAACAAGAAAACCCAACGAAAAGATGAGTTGACGATCGATGCAAAAACCCGATCGATTTTGCTCGATGCCGAACGACAACAAAACATTGTTCATCGCGAAGAGGGAGAAAAAACGGCGATCGATATTCCGGGGCATCAGACTCAGAGCTCGATCCACAGCCCGATTCCGGGAGAAAGCTCACTCTCTTCCCCTTCGATTGGGGTCGTCTATAAACCTGAAATTTCCGCCCCTTCTTATACCGGCACTGGTTATCCTCAACCTGTAAAAAAACCAAAGAAGCTTTTTTATTTCATCTCGGTTCTTCTTGCCTGCGGAATCCTCTATCTCGGTTATCGACTTCTCAATCCTTCTTCCCATCAGGGAGAAAAAATCGGAACGGTCGTCATCAACTCGGTTCCGCAGGGAGCGAAGATATTTCTGAATGACAAAGATACGAATTTACTCACCCCGACGACACTTCAACGGTTGGAACTCAGCCTCAGCCAGAAAATCACGCTGAAAAAGGAAAAGTTCAAGGAGTGGACAAGACTGGTCACTCTTATCTCCACCCAGCCGCTTCAACTCGAGGCGACGTTAGATGTCATCCCTTCAGGATCTGTTTCTGTGACTACTCATCCAGAGGGGGCCAAAATTTTCATGGATGGAAAAGATTTGGGTTTGGTCTCACCAGCCGATATTCCAGATCTGGAACTCAATAAAACGTATGTTTTGCGTCTTGAAAAACCGGACTATCGTCCGATGGAAGAAAAAATTACCGTTTATTCCGTCGAACCAATCAAATACGAAAAAAAGCTGGAAGAAATCAAATATGGAAGCATTGAAGTCAAAACCTCACCCCCGGGAGCGAAAATTTATTTGAATGGGGAAGAGACAAAGCTGAGCACCCCCAATAAACTCCCAAAACTGGAAGTGGGAAAATCTTATACCGTCCGACTCATCAATGCAAAATACCGCGATGTTTTCCGGACGATCCAGATCAACAACGAAAAACCGCTCATTCTCTCGGAAAGAATGTTTACGGAAGAAGAAATCAGGAAAAAAGAGGAAGAGGAAAAAAGAAAACAGGAAAAACTGAAAGCCGAACAAGAGAAACGAAACCAGCTGAAAAATCCCCCGGATAATCCCAAAAATCCTGACAACCCCAAAAACCCAGATCGACCTGCCACCGGAACCGCTTATGTGGCGGTAAATTCCAATCCCTCGGGAGCGGATGTTTTTGTGAATGGAGAGAAAAAAGGTTCGACCTCAGGAACTTTTCAGGTTCCGGCCGGAAAACCGGTTGAAATCACCATTACAAAATCTGGTTCTGGCAGAATCACCAAAATTGTCACCTTAAAACCGGGAGAAACCAGGTCTCTCGGCACGATTGATCTTGGAAATGAATTTGGATCGATTCGCGTTGAATCGACTCCTGAAGGGGCTTCGGTTTCGGTGAATGGAAAACCGACCGGAGGAAAAACGCCTGTCATTGTCAAAGGGATCCGAAAAGGAAAAGATTACACGATTACCATTGATTTGAACGGTTACGAAACCTGGAGTCGCTCGGTCAACATGGATGAAGATAAAAAAACCATCATGGCAACCTTGAAACAGAGATAATCAGTTTTAACGAAACTTTTTTAGGATAATCCCGATAATGAAAAAGAACATGGAAAAAAAACCGGTAAAAGACCTTGAAGGCTCGACCCAGCTTTTGTCTGTGGGTGAAACCAAGGATTTGATTTCACTCCGAAAATGCCAATTGAAGGTGATCGAAGGACCAGACAAAGGTAAAAAAATTGACTTGGGTCGTAAACGGCTTCAAATCGGCAAAAAAGAAGACAACGATTTTGTCTTGGCCGACAATACCGTTTCAAGACAGCATCTTGAAATCGAACAATCGGGAGACGGTTTTTTGTTGAAAGATTTGGGTTCGACCAACGGCACATCCATCAATGATCTGCGGGTGAAAGAAGCGTACCTTTCCCCGGGAGATGTCATTTTTCTCGGAAATACCAAAATTGAATTTCTGGCCTTTGATGAAAAAATCCAGATTGAGCCTTCCAATCGCACCGTTCTGGGAGAAATGGTTGGAAAATCTAAAAAGATGCGCCAGATCTTTGGGATCTGCGAAAAAATTGCCCCCACATTGGCAACGGTCATCATCGAAGGAGAAACCGGAACCGGAAAAGAGCTGGTTGCCCGGGCGATTCACCAATATTCCAATCGCAAGGAAAAACCGTTTGTCGTGTTTGATTGCTCAGCCGTCGCGCCGAATCTGATTGAATCTGAGCTTTTTGGGCATGAAAAGGGATCTTTCACCGGCGCCATCCGCGAACGAAAAGGGGCTTTTGAGGCGGCGAATGGTGGAACCGTTTTTCTGGACGAAATTGGAGAGTTGACGATCGATCTGCAGCCGAAACTTTTACGGGCTTTAGAGCAACGTGAAATCAGGCGGGTTGGATCGAGTCATCCCATTAATCTTGATGTGCGGGTTGTTTGCGCCACCAACCGTTCTCTCAAGGATGAAGTGGCGGCGGGTCGTTTTAGACAAGATCTTTACTATCGACTTTCAGTGGTAAAAATTCATCTTCCTCCTCTAAGAGAGAGAACCGATGATATTCCGGTCATTTTAGAAAAATTTTTAACCGAGGGGAGATTCAACAAACTTCCTGACAACACTCTCAAAGTCACCCGAATTCAAGACGATGCCCTGAAAATGCTTCAACGTTATCAATGGCCAGGAAACGTTCGTGAACTTGCAAATGTGATTGAACGGGCAGTTTCTTTGGTCGATGGAAATGAAATTGATGCCTCTCATCTCAATTACATTTTCCAGGAAATAGAACAGCCACTTGAGTCCACTGAACTTCCGTCTCTCGACTCTTCTCTTCCGTTCAAAGAGGCGAAACAGCAGATTGTAGAATCGTTCGAAAAAGTCTATCTCGAAGATCTTTTGAAAAAAAATAATTACAATGTTTCAAAAGCATCGCGAGAAGCGAAGATTGACCGAAAATATCTCAGAATGCTTCTGAAAAAATATGAGATTTCAGGAAAAGATGACGATTGATATAGGTAGCGTAAAACAATATAAGTCTCCCCCTCTTAAGGTAAGAGGGGGTTGGGGGAGTTATGAAAACGTTGCAAAAGCAAAGGGGTGGAGTAATTTCCAACGTTCATAACCCCTCCTAACCTCCCCTTACCTTAAGGGGAGGAACCTTTTTCTTCAGCAACTATCTTCTGGGGATAGGAGGACGCGGACCCAATCCAGGAGTTTTAGAAACCGCCGCCGCAACTGCTTGGGCTTTCTGTTGTTTTTGATGTTGAAGCGTCTGTTTGATGGCAATGACAAGTGAACGTGCGCGATTGGCATAATTGCTTCGACCGACCGGATCTTTTATAATCGCCGTTTTAAAATCTTCTGCCGCTTTTCGGTAATTTTTATGAATGAGATAAATCTCTCCCCGATTCACCAGGCTTGATAAATCATCGTCTTTATATCTTAATGCTTCTGTATACTCAAATACCGCTTCGACAAATCTTTTCTGCTTTTGATAAACGGTTCCCAAAACGGAATGATAATAAAAATTTCTCGGATCAATTTTCACCAGACATTCGAATATTTCTCTCGCTTCTTCGACCCGTCCATAGGTCATTTTGATATGTCCGAGCTCTGCAATCTGGAAAAGTTTTTTCTGCGGAATCCCGACCAGCTGGGCATAGGTGACATCGCCGGTAAAAAACTTGAACAAACTTTCAATCACAAACTTTTTTCGCTGGGGAGTCGGATCTAAAAGCTTACTCTGACCCTTTTCTGCGGAAGTGGTCGGGCGCGATCTGTTTTCTCGATCATTCAAGGGATTAAAACCTCTCTCTGTTTCACTTTTGTACGAAGATGAAGACGGGAAAGCGGCTAACTAACGCGAATTCCTGTCTTTTGGAGACATGGGATAAAGGTTATCATACGAAAGCGGAAGAATGTAGAAAAAAATTTATTTCACGGCAATATTCTGAGCCAGTGTTTTTCGATCTTGCATGAGAGCTTCAATAATCGATCGTATAAAATCTTTCATTTTATTTGTTTCGGCTCGAATTTGTCCTAATGCATCGAGATCCATTTGATCATCCATATTGATCGTCTGCATTTCGTTCTGCAATTTCCAGAGTTTGGCAGCATCTTGAGGTTTTGAAGGATCGAGCTTATTCAATTCCGCGATAATTTTTTGCTTGAGCTCACGACGACCTTGAACCCGTTTCATCACATCTAAAAAGACAACTCTTGATTGATTTTCTTGCGGAAATAAATCTCTCAAAAAATCGGCGTAAGGATTTCCATGCGGAAACATCGAGTTGAGCAATTCCTCATCGACTTGAATCAAATTCGGAGGTGACTGATTGGTAGTCGTGCGATTGCCTGAGTTGTTATTGGCTGCTGCAGGGGCACCCGAAACCGCTTGTCTGTTTGTTGCGCCGGTAATCGCCTGTCTATTTCCTCCACCCGAATTTTGCTCCTCAGAATTATCTCCCTGGTTTTGACCTTGGCCTCCTCCCTGCTGGTACCCTCTTTGGCTTTGTCCGGCATTGGGATCTTGGATGAGTAAATTCTCCCGGCGTTGACCGGTAGAGTTGGGATCGGCATGGGTATTCACCAAAAAATGAAGTGCATTCGCCTGTTTCTTGGTTAAAAGACCAGAACGATAAGCTTTTTCGGGATCTGAAAGAATATAGTCAGGAAGATAATCTTGTCCTGCAATTCCGTTCGAAGTATCTCTTTTGTCAAACCATTCCAATTTATGCTGACCCGGATCATCCGGTTGGGCGGGAAGAGCTTTAATATCTTTTTCAAAATCTCGCGTACAGGTTAGATTGAGTTTTTCTCCGACAAGACGAAAATAACTCGCAATCGCAGGACCCATCTCATTCACAGAGGCCATCTGCGCGGCAACCCGATCCAACTTGTCTTTGTCAACTCCCGCAACTTTTTCCCGCTCATCAGCCGTAATTCGATGCGGGTTGATATTCGTCGGGGCCTGAAAATTCACATCGACCGGTCTGGTTGGTGCCATAAACTTACTCTCCTTCGATTCTTATTTTACTTCTTTTTCCTTCAAAATCAGATCTTTCAAAAACCTGGCCCGATTCGCCCATGGATCTTTTCCTTTCGGATCGAGGGCAATCGCTTTTTCAAAATCTTCGAGCGGCTCTTCACGATAGCCAAAACGATAGTTAATTTCTCCCCGATTGACATAAGCGGTGACACTTTTCGGATCGAGCTCCAAGGCAACCGTATAATAGGCAAGAGCATCAATCCAGCGATCGGTTCTCTGGTAAATTGCTCCCAGAGATAAGTAGTAGTAAGGATTGTTATGATCGAGTGCCACCAAAGCCTTGAAAAGAACCTCTGCCTCCTCTAATTTTCCTCGCTGAAACTGGAGATGCGCATTTTCAGCCGCTCGGAGAAGTGTCTCTTGTGAAACCCCCTGAAGCACTGCCAGGGTGATTTCGCCATTGGCATATTTTCTCACCACTTTTTCAGCTTCTTCGTCATTCAACGAAATGCCTTCCAAAAAATTTATAAACTTTTCAAGCCATTC
Organism: uncultured Pseudomonadota bacterium; assembly: GCA_964609335.1. Lineage (GTDB taxonomy): Bacteria > UBA10199 > UBA10199 > JADFYH01 > JADFYH01 > CAZSRQ01. Next base: position 46 of record CAZSRQ010000132.1, on the reverse strand, counting down.
GTTGTTTTTTCTCCAAAGCTCGGGATCTTTTTTGCTTTCTATTTCA
>CAZSRQ010000131.1:0-5992 GCA_964609335.1 uncultured Pseudomonadota bacterium | reverse complement strand
AGGCAGCAAGCCTGAAAACATCTGAAGCAGGAGAACGAAGATAACTACTCGATCCTTGAGGAGGATAAGGGGCTTCTTCTTTCTTTTCAGGTTCTTCCTCTTTTGGAGGTGGGGTTTGAGCAGACAGGTAGACTTTAACGTCAGAAACCTGTTGCATAGTAACACTCGTTTTTCCTTTAGGAAGATCTCTCTTTGTATACTCACAATCTTTGGCTTTTTTACCGGAGGGAACTTCAAAAGATAAATTAATCTTTCCCTTCGGAGTAATATTAATCACTTCTTTACAACCAACAGAGTCAACAGCAACACTTCTGATCCCCCCATTTTTGGTTGTTACAATTTCACCAGGTTGGCGAGCAGTTAAAAAGCCATTGAATGCAAATAACGCATCCACTTTGTTTACTCTAGCTTCTAATGAATCGCCCATATACACTCCAAATCTACAAAAATATTGAAAAAGTTTTTATATTAAAAAACTTATCGGATACCATACGAAAAATGTTGCTACCTTTTTCCAGCTTTTTAAAAAGACCCCTCTTCGTCTTCTCACTTTTATCAATAATTTTCATGCTCTTTAACCACTTATATGCCTCTCATTTGGAGGTTTTACGGGACCTCCAGCGGAGCGATCCACTTCAACAAGAACTCAAAACAATTCTTGAAACCGCCATTCAAAATACTTTCGGAGAAAAGATAGAACTTCCCAAAAATCTCTCTCCTCTCTTCAAAAAAAGAATCCCGATTTTTATTACTGCTAAAAAAGGAAATGAAATACGTGGATGTATGGGAACTTTAAAAGCTCAAAAGAGCTCGCTCACCGAGGAAATCATCACAAACCTTCAATTGGCATTTACAAAGGATTTGCGCCATCGACCGATCCAAAAAAGTGAACTGGAAGGGATGGAAATTTATCTCACAGCGATCGGAAATATCACTTCAATAAAATCTCTCGATTCTATCTCACCGATGAAAGAGGCGGTTTTGATTCGATCGGGAAACAAAGAAGCGATCGTGCTACCAGGAGAGGCGAAAACCCAAAGATATTTGATCGCGTTTCTGAAAGCGAAGGCCGGAATTAAACAAAACGAACCGTTTCAGTTGTATCGATTGGAGACAACGACGTTAAAAGCGTATCCATAATCGACGACCCTTCCTCACCAATGCGACGAGCAACGGACTGAGTAAAATCAAATCGGCTATCACCAGATTCCACTCTTTCAAATAAATCGTGATGCTCCAGTTGAAGAGATAAACCCCCAGATAAAGTGCTACTCCAAGCCATCCACGCAATCCTTGCCAGTTTTGAATTGGAATGATTTTTCCCCGCCGATGCAAAAAAGAGTCAAATTTTTGAAACAGAAAAATAATCGTGAACGCTACCAGTGCCCATCCCAGAAAATTGCTGATCGGAACGTTGAAGTAAAATCCGCCGTTTGGATAATAGTAAATTTTTCCAAGAAACCAACGATCTCCCATGTGGGTGAGAGGGTCGATGATGATGTCGATGCCGGTCATCAGGAGGATGGAGAGGAAGAGGACTTTAAAGGAGGTGCGGATTTTTAAAAAAAGTTCAGGGTTAGCGGTTATGAGTTGGGAGTTAGAATGATTCAACCCGCAACCCCCAACTCCCGATCCCCAACCAATCACCACCGAGGTCGCATAACTCGCATACGCTAAAAACGTATAGGAAAGCGAATCCCAGAGCGGCACTCCCCAGAGAATCAACTCCCCTTTCAAATTTTCATAGATATATTGGTAATCCCCATAAGGAAAACCATTGCGGATCGAGGAAACTTCGGAGGCAAAAGCGATGATCCATCCAGAAAAGAGAAAAAACAAAGTCCGCAAAAGACCTAACTGAAGAATTCCAAAAATCAGAAAAGTAATCAAAAAAGCAAATACGTAAGGACGATGCTCAAGAGTCGTCAAAAGATGGGGAAGGAATGGAGAGAGTGAAGTCATAATTTTGGATAATAAAAAAATAAGGATTTTTCTTTTTTATTCTGTCTTCTGTCTTCTGTATTCTGTATTCTTTTTTCCATGATGCCATTCAATTTAAAAAATCTTCTAGAAGCTTATAAAGGAAAAAATTTCATTCTCGAAGAAAAATATATTAATCCGCAATTCATTTATACGCTTCAATTTTCCGGATTAAATATTGCCTTTGAACGGGGAGAAGGTTTTTATCTCTATGATAAGAACAATCAGCAATATCTCGATTTTTTGGGAGGTGCCGGCTCACTCAATATGGGACGAAATCACCCAAAGATTCGTGAAATATTGGAAGAGGCTCTCACCCTCAAACTCCCGAATCTTGCCCAGATGACCCCTTCTCTTCTCGCGGGGATTTTGGCCGAGAAACTGGTTGAATATGCCCCTCGCCCGACCGACACCATTTTCTTTGCAAACTCGGGATCTGAAGCGGTGGAGGCGGCTTTAAAATTTGCCCGTGCCTATACGAAAAGAAACAAATTTCTCTATCTCAAACATGCCTACCACGGCTTAACTTTTGGAGCGCTCTCCTGTAACGGAAACCAAATCCTTAAAAAAGGATTCGGAAAACTGCTCGAAACCGAAGAGATCAAAATGAACGATCTCGCGACTCTCAAAAAACAGCTCGCCAAAAAAAATGTCGCAGCACTCATCGTCGAATGCATTCAGGGAAAAGGGGTTTATCTCCCGAATGAAAATTATTTGCACGAAGCGAGAGAGCTTTGCCGGAAATACAAAACGCTTTTCATCGCGGATGAAGTGCAGAGCGGAGTGGGGCGAACCGGCAAATTCTTTGCGTTTGACCATTGGAATCTCGATCCGGATCTTATCACCATCGCCAAATCGTTGAGTGGCGGATATGTCCCGATTGCAGCGGTTTTCAGTCGCCGGGAAGTTTATGACGCCGTTTATTCGGAGATGGATCGATGTCTCGTCCATTATTCAACCTTTGGAAGAAACGATCTGGCGATGGCGGCTGGCATTGCAGCTCTTCATGTTTTGAAAGAAGAAAAGCTGATGGAAAATGCCGAGAAAGTTGGAAGTTATCTGATGAATCGTCTCAAAAAGTTGCAGGAAAAATATCCGCAGATCCAGGAAGTTCGTGGAAAAGGATTGATGATCGGCATCGAATTCAGCCGTAAAAGTTCGCTCGAATTGAAATCAAAAATAAAATCATCCAAAAAAATCCCCGAAGGAATTTTTGCCCAAACCGTTGGAATAGCTCTCTTTAAAGATCATAAAATCTTTCTGGAAATTCCGGGATTTGTAAACGTTTTGAAAATCCTCCCTCCCCTCACCATTACCGAAAAAGAGGCTGATTACTTTGTAGAGGCACTCGATCAGGTTCTGAAAAACCCGAATCAACTCCATGGGGTCGGAGCAGTACAGTTTTTACCCGATTAACTAAAACCCTCTTGCTTCTCCAAACTATTTTCTTTAAAGAAGTCAATTATGCCATTCAATATCAAAGAAGTAATTGATGCCCATCAGGGGAAAAATTTCACTCTGCATGAGCAATATATCAATCCTCAATTCGTTCGGGTTTTAAGAACCATCGGCTTCGACAAGATTTACGAAAAAGCCGAAGGGGCCTATTTTTACGACGCTGAAGGAAATTCTTACCTCGATTTTTTGAGCGGGTACGGATCTTTCAATATCGGCAGAAGCCATCCTACCGTCAAACAAACCATTCGGGATATTCTTGATCTCGATCTTCCCAACATGATCCAGATGGGCTGTTCTTTGCTTCCCGGAATTCTCGCCAAAGAGCTGCTGAAGTATTGCCCAAGCTCTATCGATACCGTTTTTTTCACAAACTCCGGAACCGAAAGTGTCGAAGGAGCTCTCAAATTCGCAAAAGCTTTTACGAAGCGGGATAAAATTCTGTATCTCGATCATGCCTTTCATGGTCTTTCGATCGGTTCACTTTCTTGCAACGGAAATGAAGAATTTCGAAAAGGGTTCGGAAGACTTCTCGAACCGGCCGAACCGGTTTTCATGAATGACCTTGAGGGAATTGAAAAAAAACTGAAACAAAAAGAGGTCGCCGCCATCATTGTAGAACCGATTCAGGGAAAAGGGGTTTACATTCCTGAAGATCATTTTTTACCCGAACTGAAAAAACTCTGCAAAAAACAGGGAACCCTTCTCATCGCCGACGAAATCCAGACAGGTCTCGGAAGAACCGGAAAGTTTTTCGCCTTCGATCATTGGAACCTCGAACCCGACATCATCACCATCGCCAAATCGTTGAGCGGTGGCTATATCCCGTCTGGAGCGATTCTCACTCGTCGTGAAATCTACGACTCAGTCTTCACCAAAATGGAACGATGTGTCGTTCATTCTTCCACTTTTGGAAAAAATGATTTGGCGATGGCTGCAGGACTTGCTACACTCTCAATCCTCCACGAAGAAAAATTGATAGAAAATGCAAATCAGGTTGGAAGTTATCTCATTAATCGATTGAAACAACTTCAATCGAAATATGAAATGGTCAAAGAGGTTCGGGGAAAAGGGTTGATAATCGCCATTGAATTCGGCCAACCGAAATCACTCAAACTCCGAATGGGATGGAGCCTGATTCATCAGGCATCCAAAGGGCTTTTTGGGCAAATGATCGTCGTTCCGTTGTTTACAAAACACCGGATTCTTTCCCAAGTGCCAGGCCATAATATGGATGTGATCAAAATTCTTCCTCCCCTGATGATCACTCAAAAAGAGGCAGATTATTTTATAGAATCGTTCGATCAAGTGCTTGCTGAGTGTCACAAATTTCCAGGATCTGCCTGGGAAGTCGCCTACACTCTCGCAAAACAGGCCATCAAATCTCGCGGCGGAAACACCGAAGAAGCAAAAGAATTAAAAGCTGCATTGGAAAATGTTTAACTGAATCACTTTAGAATCAATAAAAACCTAAACCTTTATCTTGAGGGGGACTCATGCATAAAAAAACAGTTCTGTTTTTTTTATCTCTTTTTCTACTATTTGCCATCGGCACAACCCTAAAAGCAGAAGAAAAAAAATCGGCTTCCTCTTCGGAAGAAATTCCTGCCGGACTTGACTTCACCCGAAGAAAAAATGTCCCCCGATTGGTAGAGTTTACCCCTTATGGAGGAAACTATTTGGGAAGTTACCTCAACAATTCTTTTGTCGTCGGAGGAAATCTCGCATTTCGGGTGACTGACCGTTTTCAAATAGGAGCCGAGTTTAACTGGAGCCGCATTCAATACGATTTAAACAGCAACTTTGCGCAGCAAGGAATTACTACCCGAAATGAGTATATTGGTGATATTTTTATGACTTACAATATCGCAGCCATCGAAAGACCTTTTAAGAAAATCCAGGAAATCGACTTCTTTACCACGATCGGAATTGGAGATTTGAACATTAACAGCAAAAACAGAATCGTCGGTGTGGTCGGTGGAGGAATCAGAATGTTTACAGGAGTTCCCTGGTTTGCACTTCGCTTTGATACGAAAAGTTATATTTACTCTTTTCCCCGATTTAATAATTCAAAAATTGCAGGAGATTCGACCACGACTTTAGGGGCTTCATTTTTGTTTCTACCGAAACATTAATTTTAATCTTTGATTTGCTCAAGCGAGTTTTTCAAACTTTCAGATATGACACGGCGTAAAGCTGTCAAAATCTGATCGTTTTGAGGACCTTTCAAGTAAATTAAAACTCCATCAAAGCCATAACAGTTCGGCTCTTTGCACTCAGAATTTTTCTTGTCAGGCCAGCCGACTGAGGCAAACAACTCTTTTATTTCTTTCGGATCCGCTTTTGCTAAACAAGCTAATCCTGTAGATCTTTTTCTATCTACTTTTTTATCAGAAGATTCGAACAAACCACATAAATTTCGACGAGCTTCTTGATTATTACTTCCTAAAACTCTTCGGAGAATAACGAGGCGATAAGCCTTAAATGCAACTTGGCGATAATCGGTAACAACTCCATAGGAGATTTTTCTTGCCTCTTCTGCTGTGATATTCCCCTG
>CAZSRQ010000130.1:0-6000 GCA_964609335.1 uncultured Pseudomonadota bacterium | reverse complement strand
ATCAGTCCAGATATTCGGCGGATACGGTTTTATCGAAGAGTATCCGGTTGCGCAAAGTTTTCGGGATTGTCGAATCAACCGAATCTTTGAGGGAACGAACGAAATCAATCGACTGATCATCCCCGGAACTCTCCTGAAAAAAGCGATGAAAGGGGAGATCGAGCTGATGGGAGAAATCCAGACAATTCTGAAAGAGCTCAAAGAAGGTTTTCCTAAAGCCGATTATCAAGGAATTCTTGCTTCAAAAATCGATCTGGTCAATCAGGCAAAGAAGCTTGCTGTCTATGTCAGCGGAGTCGCGGTTCAGCAGTTTATGGCTGATATCAAAGATCGACAAACCTTTATGGCTGAGATGGCTGATTTTGTGATCGAAACCTTTGCGATGGAATCAGCACTTCTTCGTACGCTTCAACTGATCGATGAACAGGGGGAGGAAAAAGCACGAATCCCAATTGCGATTACGAAATCTTATGTGACAGAGCGTTGTCTCGAATTGAAGGCAAAAGCGAGACAGTTTTTAGCCAACGTCGCCAAAGGAGATGAAACCGCATTTCAAAAATATGACAAGGCAGTTCATCTGATTCTGAATGTCACTCCGGTCGATACCATCTCTGCCCGGCAGATGATTGCGGAAAAGGCTTTGGATGCGGAAGGGTACGCGTTGTAAGGTTTTATTTTTCCATTTTGAAATAGCTATCTACATATTGTTGGAGACATAGAAGAATAGGTCATTGCAAGAATGATCCCTCCCTTTAGAAAAGGGAGGTTAGGAGGGATTTAGTGCAACCAAATTTAAACAAATACTCAACTCCTAGCAGTAAATCCCCCTTAATCCCCCTTTTTCAAAGGGGGAGATTTAAAACTTAGAAAGAATTTTCTTCTCTCCTGGGAGAAGGAATTTTATTAAATTTCTTCCTTTCATTTCTCCTCTAAATATATAAATAATTCGAAACATTTATCTGTTTTATCTGAAAAGGAGAGATTCAATGCCTCACCGGGATATCCATCTCGATTTCAACTTTGCCATGCAAGATTTCGTCGGATCGAACGGCATTTCTGTTTCCGAACTCGATCAGTTGAGTTCGATCACCCGAGAAATTCATCGCGGGATTCATGCGATGAAAGAGGTTGGGCAGCTCCCTTTTTATCATCTTCCACACGATGAACAGATTGTTGAACAGATTTTGCAGAAGGCGAAAGAGTTAAAACAAAAATTTGATACGTTGGTTCTTTTGGGAATTGGAGGATCTTCGCTAGGGGCGAAAACTCTTTTGAAAGCATTGCAAAAAAAAGAGTCGATCAGGATATTGATTTCGGATGGATTAGATCCCGACTCTTTTTCCGCTCTTTTGGAAACTCTCGATCTGAAAAAAACCGTTTTTAATCTGGTGAGCAAATCGGGAGAAACTTTGGAAACTCTTGCCCAGTTTTTTATTATCCAAAATTTGCTGAAAGAACAGGTCGGCTCGAAATGGAATGAGCATTTTATCATTACAACCGATCCTGAACGCGGTTTTTTGAGAAAAGTGGCAAGCGAAAACCAGATTTTTTCCTTTTCAATTCCCCCGGGAGTGGGGGGAAGATTCTCGGTTTTTTCCCCGGTCGGTCTTTTTCCGGCAGCGATGGCAGAGATTGATATCCAGGAGCTGTTGGCTGGCGCAAGAAGAGGGGAGAGCCTCAGCGCGATGGATGATCTCTGGCTCAATCCAGCCTATATTTTGGCAGCGTTGCAATACCTGATGAGCCGGAAAGGGAAAAAAAATCTGGTGATCATGCCTTATTCCGATCGTTTGTTCCCGTTGGGAGAATGGTATTGTCAACTCTGGGGAGAAAGCATCGGCAAACGTTTTTCCCTGAAAGGGGAAAAGATTGAAGCCGGATCAACGCCGATCGCCGCCTCGGGACCGCGTGACCAGCATTCCCAACTGCAGCTTTATATCGAAGGTCCGAAAGACAAATTTGTTCTTTTTTTCAAGATCGAGAATTTTGAGAAAAGTTTTCCGATTTCGATTTCCGAGGAATTGCCGGCCGGTGAAAAAAGTTCCTTTTTAAAATCCCAAACCCTGGCATCACTCTTAAATGCTGAACTGTTCGCGACCGCCACCGCTCTGGCGGAAGAGAAATGTCCGAGCAGTGTCGTCACCCTCCCTTATTGTCATGCTTACGGTTTGGGAGAGTTGATGTTTCTTTTGCAGGTCACCACTTTTTTTGCGGGAGGACTTTATGATGTCAATCCGTTCGATCAGCCGGGAGTGGAACTCGCAAAAAAACTGACCCTTGAGTTTTTGAATAAAACGACTTTAAATCAGAGTTCGCCGGTGATGTGGAGAAAACTGGAAAAGAAATTTATGGTGTAATGTTAATTTTTTAATGTATTTCCCCCTCTCCCTTAATCCCTCTCCCCTGGCGGGAGAGGGAAACAATTATATGAAAACCCTAAAAACATTGTTTGAAAACAACAAAAAATGGGCAAAAGAGATTCTCAAAGAAGATCCACATTTTTTTGAGAAACTGACCCATCAACAATCCCCCGAATATCTCTGGATCGGTTGCTCCGACAGTCGAGTCCCTGCAAACGAGATTGTCGGCCTGTTGCCGGGCGAACTCTTCGTCCATCGCAATGTCGCCAATGTGGTGGTGCATACCGATTTTAATTGTCTATCGGTCATCCAATATGCCGTCGAAATTTTGCAGGTAAAACATATTATTGTGAGCGGACATTACGGTTGCGGTGGAGTGAAGGCGGCGATGGAAAATAGGGAACTCGGTTTGATCGACAACTGGCTTCGACATATTCGCGATGTTTACCAGAAAAACAAAACCATCCTTGAAAAAACGAAAAATGATTCTGAACGTCTCGATCGTCTTTGTGAAATGAATGTGGTCGAGCAGGTGAAGCAGGTTTGTGATACGACCATCGTGCAAAGTGCCTGGAGAAAGAATCAGCCGTTGACGATCCATGGCTGGATTTATCGGCTACAAGATGGGATTTTAAGAGATCTGGGAGTTTCTATCAGCAATAGAGAAGATCTCAGCGCTTGTTATTAGTTTCTATTTCTCTCCGCAATCGGGCTCAAAATATTCCAAAAAAAACTAGCAACTCATTCGCTTTACCCGCCGATAATACTAAACTGGTAGAACTAGATGGGCATCTCTAAAAACCGACCCTTCGACAAACTCAGGGTGTCCCAATTGGATTTAATGGGACATGGTGAGCCTGTCGAACCATCAAATGGGGTTTTTAGAGGTGCCCATCTATCTTCTTATTTACTCATTCCAACTAAAGGAGTTTACAGATGACCCGAGTTGTCAAAACAGTCTGTCTGATCATTGCATTATTTACCTTTGTCTCTTCATTGGCATTGGCGAAAGCAGAGATTTTACCCACTTCCTCCGATAAACATTTTGCGGGATGGGAAAAGTTGAATCTTCCTTTAAGAAGCTATCTTGAAAATCTGGAGAAAGAGAAAATTGAATTAATCATTCGTACCAATAAAGCAGTCGATGATTCTGACAAAAAATCTCTTCAATCGGCAGGGTTTCAGTTTCGGTCGGTGATTCCATCCGGAAAAAAGAAAACCATTCTTACTGGGAGTATTCTTCCGTTTTATATCGAAAAATTGGCAGCGTTATCTTTTGTAGAATCCATTGAGGCTTCGACTCGTCTTCAATATCAGAAGAAAACGGTTTTAGAGAAAAATTAAAAAAAATTTATTCATTCACAATCATTCACTGGAGGTTTTATGTTTCATCATTCGTATAAAAAAACATTCTTGGGCATTTTGCTAATCTTCGGCTTTGCAATTTCTGTTCAGGCTTCTACAAAAGTAGATCCATTCTTAAGTCGTTTGGAAAGCGCATCTACTTCAGCGGTGGGTAGTTTTAAAAACAGTCATTTGATGTCGATGTCCAAAGACGATTCTGAACCGGCTGCAGAGGTAATTTTAAAAGGAAGAACTCCTCAAGAAATGCCAGCGGTTATCCAACTGATTAAAAGTGTTGGTGGTTCTCCAAGAACTGTCATTCAAGATTTGGTGACAGCAAGAATCCCATTAAAAGCGGTTGAGTCAATTGCCTCTTCTGATCTGGTGGTTTATATCGAGGGAGCAAGAAAACTTGAAAGAAAAATGAATGTTGCACGAACAGTGACTGGTGTTGATCAGGTTCAAAGTGGTGCGGGAACCAACCAAACTCCGTACAAAGGAAAAGGGGTAATCGTCGGAGTTATTGACAGTGGAATTGATTGTACTCATGCCGATTTCAAAGATTCCAATGGAAATTCTCGAATTTTATTTTACTGGGATCAAAATATCACCGGCCCAGGAGTTTCAGAAGTTCCAGGAAGTTTTGGAGTTCAATATTTCGGAAATGATTTTGTTGCACAAAATGGACAACCTCCCAAATGTAAAGAATCCCCAGATCAGATTGGACATGGAACCCATGTCTCCGGAATTGCCGCAGGAAATTCACCTGCCTTTACCGGAGTTGCTCCTGAAGCGGATATCATCATGGTTCAATTCGGAACCGGTAGCGGAGCCGGAGATCCTTTTACCTCCAGTGTTCTTGATGCAGTTTCCTATATTCTTCAAAAAGCCGAGCGGGCTGGCAAACCAGTGGCGATCAACATTTCCCTGGGAACCGCTGAAGGGGCACATGATAATAGTTCTCTTTTTGAGCAAGGTTTAAACGCATTATTGTTGAACGGAACCAATGAAAAACCGGGAGCGGCCGTTGTTGTTTCTGCCGGAAACTCTTCGATTCGTGGAACTGCAAATTCAGCCAATGGCCGTCTGATTGGCCGTCACGCCTCGATTAATACAACCTCTGGTGCCAATGGAACAGCCTTCGAGTTTGGTGCTTCTCTCCCCCATCGAAGATTATCAGGAGTTTCTCCTGTGTTGGATATTTGGTTGAACAAGGAGAGTATATGCCAAATTGAAGTCGATGGTTTTCGACACGATCCAGGGAATCCAAAATTGAAGACAAATGTAAACATAGTGCCAGAGATGGATATGATGATTACGGTTTCTGCAGGTCAACCAGTTGTGACCGTTACTGATAATGTGGATAGAAATCTCAGCTTAATACTAGATTTTAGAGAAGCAGAAAACGCCAATAACAAAAAGAAACATGCAACTCTCTCGCTTGCATCGGTGAGAGGTTTTATTGATAGCAACGACACCTATACCTTCGATGTTATTTTTAGGGGAAATTGTGTTGGAGATGCTTGGCTGGTTGAGGATTCAGGCGATGTTGCTTTTGCTTCTTTCAGATCCAATTTTGTGGGGGGGACAAACACTCATTCAGTCGCGATCAATAGACCTTACTTATATGCCGCAGGAGATAATAATAAAACAGTAACAATTCCTGCGACAGCCAGTGCCGTGGTGACTGTGGGTTCATTTATGGATCGTCAAAGCTGGGTAGACATGGATGGAACTTCACATAATCAGTTTGATGTGACCGAAAGTATTTTAAATGATATTTCCACTTTCTCAAGTTTGGGGCCGACAGCCGATGGAAGAGTAAAACCGGAGATTACAGCCCCTGGGGAGCCGATTATGTCGGCAATGTCTGAAGATATCGCATTTTTTGGAATTCCGAATCCTCGAACTTCTCAGGGAGATGCAACTCATTTCAAAATTGAGGGAACTTCGATGTCAGCCCCTCATGTGACTGGAATGATCGCTCTGATGCTTGAAAAAAATCCGGCTTTAACTCATTCTCAGATCAAAGATCTGTTAAAGCAAAACGCAACAAAAGATTCTTTTACCGGTGCCACAGAAAATAATACTTGGGGTGCTGGAAAATTGAATGCGGTTGCGACCATGAATGCAATTCAGCAACCTGGCCCAAAGCCAAGTGATAGTCAAAATGGAGGTGGCGGTGATAGCGGCTGTACTCTTTCCCCCAATCTCGGAGGCAATTTCTCTTTGGGCATTTTGATGATTCTTCTGGCGGTGGGAGCAATTGTTTCAGTTCGATTCAGAAAAAGTGAGT
>CAZSRQ010000129.1:0-6043 GCA_964609335.1 uncultured Pseudomonadota bacterium | reverse complement strand
CATAAAAATCAAAGACCACACACTGCTGCAAACCATCGCACGGGTTAATCGACTCTATGACGGAAAAGACTTTGGTTACATCATCGATTATCGCGGTGTTTTGCAAAACCTCGATGAGGCCCTCGATGTTTATGGAAAACTGGCTGAATTTGATGAAGTGGGGCTCGAAGATCTATGCTCTGCCCTGACCGATGTGAGTGAAGAGGTGAAAAAACTGGCGCAGCGCCATTCGGATCTATGGGATTTATTTAAAAATGTAAAAAATAAGCAGGATGAAGAGGCCTATGAGCGACACTTGGCCGATGAAGAGTTGCGCACCAAGTTTTACGAACGGCTTTCTGCCTACTCACGAACTCTTGCTATTGCCCTGGCATCGGTGAAATTCATTGAAGCTGCACCTGAGAAGAAGGTGAAACAATACAAAGATGATTTAAGTTTTTTTATGAAGCTGCGGATCGCTGTGCGTCGGCGCTATTCCGAAGTGGTTGATTTCAAGGAATACGAAGGACGAATCCAGAAACTCCTCGACACCCACGTTGGCACGGGCGAAGTCGAACGCGTTACTAATCTCGTCAATATCTTTGACACGGAAGCCTTCAATAATGAATTGGACCAATTAGGAAATGCGGCCTCAAAAGCCGACACCATCGCTTATCGCACCAAAAAAACAATTCATGAGCGCATGGGGGAGGATCCCGCTTTTTATAAAAGATTCTCGGAACTCCTTGAAGCTGCGATCCGTGCCTTTCGTGAGCAAAGACTTTCAGATCTGGAATACCTGAAAAAAGTAACTGAGATTGCAGACAAAGTGCGCAATCGAACCGGCGATGATATTCCTACCCAACTCAACCATAGCAATGTCGCCAAAGCTTTTTACGGTGTCTTATTAGAAGTGTTTACCAAATATGCCAAAGAAGGCCTCAATATGAAAAACACCAGTGCCGATGCGGGACTCAAGCTGGAGGAAATTATCAATGAATACCGAATCGTGAATTGGGTAAACAACGTGGATATTCAAAATAAGATGAAGAATGCCATTGAGGATTATCTTTTTGAACTGAAAAAAGAGCAAGGTATTGATCTGGCCTTTGAGGACATTGACCGTGTACTGGAGCTATGTCTCGACATTGCACGGGTGAGTTATCCATCATGAGTGAATCATTGGACATTGTTTCTCATCACTCTCTTACATTTGGGCAAAAGCTCATTCCTTTTCAACTCACCTTTCGACCCACGCTCCGATTGTCCATTACGGTCCTACCAAACCGACAAGTCATAGTCGCTGCCCCTGAAGGACAGAAGCTCGAAAAGATATTGGCGCTGGTCAAAAAACGGGGTGCTTGGATTGCTAAAAAGAGAAATTACTTTGAACAATTTCACCCGCTACCTGACGAAAAGCGCTTTGTCAGTGGAGAAACTCATCTTTATTTAGGACGGCAATATCGATTGAAATTGCAAAACAGTGAAGCAAGAAAGGTAAAACTCGTTGGTAAATATTTTCAAATTTCTGTGGAAGAAGTTAATCGCGAGAAGGTTAAAGCGACTCTGGACACTTGGTATAGGAAACAGGCCGAGAAACTATTTATCGATAAGATGGATCGGTTTCTCAAAAGTCAGCCGTCACTTCGATTAAAACCGAAGAAAATAACAATTCGTCGGATGACAAAACGATGGGGGAGCTGCACCAAGGGGGGCAGTATTCTGTTAAATATCGATCTCATCAAAGCTCCTTTACATTGCATCGAGTACGTCATTGCCCATGAATTGTGCCACTTGCGGGTTCATGATCACAGCCCTCCCTTTTACAGACTGTTATCGCGCTTGATGCCCGATTGGGAAAAACGGAAGTCCAGACTGGACACCTTTACTCTATGAATTCCAATCATTGCTTCTATCATCCTCAGCATACCGCCTTTGCCCGATGAACCATGCACTACGGCGGACAAAGTCCGCAGCAGCTGAGCGAAGGCAGGTTTTTTAAATCCATTTTTTTCGTTTGAAAAAATAGATCATTCCGGCCGTTAAGCTGATCATGAATCCCCAAAGAATATAATAAAAACCTTTCCAGTGAAACTCGGGCATATATTCAAAGTTCATCCCATAAACCCCGACAATAAAAGTAAGCGGCATGAAAATCGTCGCGGCGATCGTGAGACGTTGCATCACGAAATTCAGCTGATGCGAAGATTCGGTCATTCGAATCGTGAGCATCGCGGCATAAACCTCAAAGACTGAAGCGGCATGTTCGCGAATTCCCTCTAGGTCGTGAATCAAGGCGTTCATATTGCCGACAATCGTTTTGAAAGCAGCCCGAATATGGACATTGATAAACGGAAGATGAACCTCCTCATAAAGCCGGGCAATGATCTCCCGTTGAGGAATCAGGTTTTTTCTCAAGGTCACCGCCAATTTTTTAAACTGGAGAATTTGATCGAGAATCTTTTCCTGTGATCCGCGAAGAACCTGATCTTCGATATCATCGACCTTATCCTGCCATTCTCCAATCACCGGTAAATAATCTTTGACCATCAGATCAAGAAGCTTGATCAGAACATAGCTGGTTCCACGACCCAGAAATTTTTTTGGATTTTCCCGGACTTTTTCTCGCGTCGAGGCAAAGGTTCTTGAAAGATCAGAGCTATGGGTTGTGACAATAAATTTTTCAGAACAAAAAATTTCGAATTCCCTTTTCTGGCATCCCTCAATTTCAAAATCATAAAAAACCCGATGCATCACCAAAAAAAGCGATTGATCGTAAATCGTGATTTTGGGAATTCCGCTAATCTGTTTTACCTCTTCGACCGCCTGCGGGTTAAAATGAAACAGATCGGTGAGAAGATTTCTTTCTTCTTCGGTTGGATCTTCAAGATCTACCCAAATATTTTGCTCGGCTTTTTCTAAAGCCTCTTTAAGTTCTTCAATTTTTTGGGTTTGAATTAATTCGCCAGTTTGAGAACAGACAAAGATATAAAGCATCGTGGGATTCTCGCACTAGAAATAGAGTAAGTTCAAGTTTCTTTTTCAAACCCGTTTCCCAGCTCTTCGGGAAGAAGAGAATCCAACCCGATTTTTTCTTGGAACTGTCGGACGAATCTTGGAGAATCTTTCTCCAGAAAGTGCTTCTAAAATATGAGGGGGAACGCTCACTCTCATTCCTTTTATTAAAGGAATGGCAGCCATAGCACCGATCGTCTGCTCGATTTGAAAGTCAGAAATATCTATAAAAGCCAGTGGAGATGGATTGGTTTCTCCCCGCATTATTCCGGTTGCAAAAGCTGACTTTCCGGTGAAAACAAAATTTCCTGGTGAAAACTCCACCAGCTCTGCCCCCGTTCTCGCATTATATTGTCTGATCGGATGTTCTGACAAAACCGCTTTATAAGCCGCCTCTTGTCTCGCATGTTTTTCGGGAGCAGTATATTTGACTCTCTGATTTGTGAGATCGATTCCAAATCCAACATAACGACTTTGTGTCAGAGAAGTTTCCAAAACAGAAATTCCGATCGCCAAATCTCCATCACAACTTTCTGAGGTGAATAATCCCTGAATATCCAGCTTCTCCCACGCCTCTCCGGTCAACTTTGGACGACCAAACGAAAAGCGAATTTCCCGAGCATGATTTTGAAAAGGCAAATCAAGAAGTTCTGCCACCGCTTTTTTTGCCGCGCAAACCCCCGCCAGCACTCCAAATGCTTTCGGTGTCGCGTTTGTCGGATCTGTATAAACTTTTCCCAGATATTTTAGCTCTTGGGGAGTAAAATGGGTTTCAAGAAAATATTTAAATTGATCCAACGAATCTGCTGCCATTTTGCAGAACTCGCTCGGTCTCAAAAAATGAACGGCGACTCTGCTGCCGGTTCCCTGAAGCAAACGTTCCAAATCTTGTTGAACTTTGGAAACCAACTTTTCTCTTCCGGCTTCGCTGATATCATGGAGATTTTTTAATTCACGGATTTTTCCTGCGAACGGCTCTGGGATAGAGCTTGCTTGGGCTTCTCCAAACAGTTTCATCTTGCAATGAAGATCTTTGATTCCAATCCCATGAGAAACTTCCATCCGGAGAGGAATATTTTCAATTCGAACCCCTTCCACCATCGCAAGTTGGGGAATTTTTGAAGGAGCGGAGAAGAGGGAAGAAATCGTATCTAAAAATTTTTTGCTTTTTGTGGAAGGAGAATTTTTGAACCGATATTCAAGCTCCCGTTTTGCCTCGATACAGGCAAGTTGGGGGATTCCCTGTCGAACAAAACAGACTCCGACGCTCATCTGAAAACTGATCACCTCTGCATGAACCATCCCCTCTACAAATCCGGTCGGTGGAATATCGGTCAAACCAATGATTCCGCATAACCGGTTGAATTCAACCATCATCCCATCCTGCACCCCATGTCGTAGAATTGGATTGGCAATTTTTGCGCATCCGACCCCTTTCATTAGCAGGAGTGTCAAACTCAAATGGGTAAATCCCTGAAAACGCTCTTCCTCCATCCCCTTTTT
The DNA here is from genome assembly GCA_964609335.1 of uncultured Pseudomonadota bacterium. Lineage (GTDB taxonomy): Bacteria > UBA10199 > UBA10199 > JADFYH01 > JADFYH01 > CAZSRQ01. The sequence continues at coordinate 1,546 of CAZSRQ010000129.1, read as the reverse complement.
TTTCAAGAGGGATGGGATGAACTCGATTCCTGCCGCTTCCATCAAACAGCCAACCAGTACAGATCCGGAACGACTGATCCATCTGTTTTCTTTCCACAGAACTGAAAAAACTTTGGAGGAATAGAGTTTGGCGCATGAACCGATAAAATTTCCGCTACAGATTCCCAACAGATTCATTCCATCGAATGCCTGACTGAAAAACGAGGAATAGAGTTGCGAAGTGAGAAGTTGGGAAGAGGTCAAACAGACCTCATCTTCAACAGAGAGTGAAAAAACTTTTTCAGAAAAGGAAAAGAGTTTTGCGGTATCCGAGGAGGGAGCGGTCACTTTCTTCTTCCACCACCCGCAATCACCCGAAGAGGTCTTTTCGGTGATTTTCCCTCGAGAACATTCAAAACCGCCTCTTCGTCATCGGCGACTTTTTGGATCTTTTCTTCATCGGCGGCCACCACATCGCGGGTCATCTGGATTCCATAAGCGGAGAGAATGGAGGAAATCTGGTCAAAATGTTCTTCAATCGATTCTTTGACCGAATCAAAACCGAGCTTGGCCGCCTTTGCCCGATTCCAGAAGGCGAATGGATTCATGTCAAAGAAGGTAAAATCATCTTCTTTTGGTTCAATGAGGATCAAATCCCCTTTAAAGTTTTTGTCTTCCTGGTATTTTTGAATCCCGTAAAGCAGTCGAGAATGATAGAGTGTACGAAAAACCTGGTTGAAAACGCCGAAAACTCCACTGTCGGAAATCCGTCTGTCTCGGGTAACGTATTTATTTCTTTCGCGGATATATTCAAGATTCACAATATTTTTGAAAGGCCGAAACGGATTGTAGCAAACCACCAGCTCCGCCCCTTTTTCAAAAGCGAGATCGATATCCGCGGTGAGGCGAACTCCGCCATCCATATAATCAACCCCTTTGACCCGCGCCGGCTTGTAAAATCCTGGCATGGCGGTGGATGCCATCACCGCCTCGGAAATGGTGATGTCATTTCTTTCATCCCAGCCAAAAACAACTCGCTCCGCGGTATCCAGCTCCATCGCGCAGATGTAAAGATCTTTTCCGCGAACTTTTTTTAGCACCTTGAAATTATTCGGCATCCGGTTTGTTTTTGTATTTTCCCGGATATATTTCTCGATCGCCTTGTTATCGAAAGTTCCGGTCGGCATGGCAGATAAAATACTCGGGAAATTTTTTCCGGTATAAAGGCCGCGAATCAACGGCCGGAGCATCTGTTCGTAATTTGAATAATTCGGTTCTTTAAAAAATCGAATCACTTTTTGTTTCAGATGTTTGGAAATTTCTGGAAAGGAAGAAACAAAATCGATCATGAGTCCTGGAAAATAGGTGAACGTTTTATAGAGATATTTGATCGGCCGTTCGACAAACTCTTTCCAGTTCGGATAATAAAGATGAAAAGGGGAGAGCTGCGCAAAAATGTCACTCGTTCCATCAAGACTTTTCAACATCTCTTCGGGAGGAATTCCACCTGCGAGAGGAACCGCCAAAAATCCACCGGCTGAAATTCCGACATAAATATCAAAATCGG
>CAZSRQ010000128.1:0-6235 GCA_964609335.1 uncultured Pseudomonadota bacterium | reverse complement strand
GATGAGTGTTTTGGTGGCGGGGGGAGCGGCGGGGGCGGCGGTGGTGTTGACGAGGCCTTCTCCTGGTTCGGTCAGCTTTGGTAAACCGCCTCAACCTTAAAAAATCAATTCGAATTTTTCTGGGAAGATGATGAAAACAGAATTTTTTCGAATGATAAAAAAATAAAGATGTTTTTGTAGCAACTATTTTCAAGAACTTAACAGGGCGATAAGCCTTCATCGCCATTGATATTCAAGGAGCTTTTTATGAGTCGGTTTTTATCTTTCAGTTTTTATTTTTCTCTTTGGATTCTTATTCTTTTTTCTGCCCCTTTTGGCTGCAATGATGAGAAGAGTAATTCCAGCGGCAATACGCCTGGCTTCAATACGCCGCTTCTTTTGAGCAGTGGCTCGACTTCAGCCGATCTTGAAAATCTTCTTCGTTTAACCGGTAAATTACAGCTGTTTCTTCTGGATAAAAACGGAAATCCAAATTTGGAACGTGAGTTGGATCTTCAGGTGCAATGGGTTCCCAAAAATCCTGATCGCCCTGACTCTCCGAAGGTTGTTCAAATCATCCCTTCGGATGGATTGAGAATCGACCGCCTAAAGCAGGGAGATTATCTCTTTAAGGTTTTGCTCAATCATCAATGGAGTCCGACAGAGAATGTTCTGATCGCCTCTATCGAAACCAGAGCAAACGTTCAAAATGGTCGAGATACTCCAGCCGATTTTTCTCAATCGAGCTGGAATTATGAATATGACGATGATCAAGATCACTACACTAATATCGCCGAGATTACGAATGGCCATTACTCTGCAGAGGACAACGGAAACGGAGACGATAACTTTTGGGTTTTCGAGCAAACCAACCCGAAAGATCCGAACAGTCATCCCAGTGATAAACCGGTTTTGGCTTCGAAGAGAATCGGCTCAACTTCTCCCGATGATCAGGGAAATGTGACCATTATTGGTGATCCGAGAGCCGTACAATCGGGAACAAAATTTATCCTGATCCATTATCGCAAAGACGGATCGATCGCTGAACGAATCAACTTTAACTCAAGAATCGATGGAAGTTTTGAGGTCAGTCTGAAAAAAGCTGAAAAAGATGAGCGAATTGTGATTGTCCCTGCCTCAAAATTCTCTGATGGCCAAAACCCCGATCTTGGAACGATTGATGATAAAAGCGGCAACGGAGCGATTCTTTCTATTCAGTATCAGCCAATCAAGATGGTGCAGTGTGGATCCGTCCCCGGAAAAGAGCCTGTAGCCGGGAATGGTTACGCCATTTTTGAAGGAGAAGGGATCAGCTTCAATGTCTCCCAAAATGAGGTTTTTTTCCCGAAGGTGGGGGGAGGGTTTATTCAGTCGGGCGATCTGACTATTTCGGGAAGAAGTGCAAAAACGGTTGAGCTGACCGCAAGAATTCCAACGAACGCAATCAGCGGATTTCCATATCTTCATACAAAAACACCCAACGTAGAATCTTATGGCCTTTGTCCCAAAAATCAGGAAGTTGTGGTAATTCAAAACAACGGTAAAAACGATCCTGATCTTTACATTACCTGGCTCGATGTTCCGTTTGTACTTCTTTTGGGTCAGGTCACCTCTTTCGATATTCACCTGGTCAATCAGGGGCTTCGCTCGATTGAGAATAGTCTTTTCTTCTACAATACCTACATCTCTTTGGCGGAGGCTCGAACTCCGAATGTCGATCTTATTTCCCAAGAACTAGAAGGGGGAGATCGGGAAATTTTTCCAGGCTCGCTCGATTGGGGAAGATCTTCCAATGGTCGTATTCCGCAGATTAATTCGGTGATTCCCAAAGGGGGGCTTATTCATGCCAAAAATAATTTTTTCGTTTCAAAATTGAATCGTCCCGGAAAGCCCCCTTATCTTTCATCGGTTCTTTTTAAGGCAGAGGCGGATCCTCTTTTGGGAGGTATTTTTGGGGGTGGAAATAATGTCATTGAACAGGATGAGGTGAATAATAGTCGTGCCGCTGATCACAATACGTTTATTCATTCGGCCGATTTGGATTTTTTAAGGGATAGTTCTGGAAGACGAATCGATAAAATTCAATTTAACTCCAAAGAAGTTTCCCTGGATGTTATAGAGAATACAAACTATTCAAAAGTAAAACCGGCGGATGCCGCTCAACCGCTTGAGCTTTATAAATCGGCTTCACTTCAAATCTCGGTTGGAAAACTGTTCAACCATGGAAGTTTCCCGCTGATTCGTCTGAAAGACGATCCCAAAAATGTGCAGTATGTTCCCGATCTTAAAAACTATGGAGCGGCCGAATATGCGAAAGATCCGCTCAATACGCTGGGTGAAACCTATCTGAAGGCAAAAAGTATTGTCGATTCAAAAAACTATGGTGATCCCAACATTGATTTACAACGGTTGTCGGCTCAGCAGATGATCGATGAGGTCAATTTGATTCATGAGAGGATGGGATATCCGGTCGTGATTCATCCCTACTACTCGGTGGATGAAAAATTTGTACCGAGCATTGCCTATGCCGAGAGAGGTGATCTGGTCGATCAACCGCTCCCCTGTCAGGCGAAAGAGTGTTGCTTCAATCGGTTGTCGACCCAAGAATCGATTTCAACTGACAAGCTCGATCTTAAATTTTCTCTCGATCAGGCGAACCTCTTGCCAGGGGCTGGGTACCTCTTTTTGGTCGCCGAGATCATCCAGCTCGATCCCAAAAAACTTGCCTCGATTCAGTCACGAGATGCAAACGGTGATATTGATTATTGTGCTGCTTTACCGGCAGAGCGTGCCGAAAAGTTTGAGCGAATCTACTCGGGTGGAGAAAACGCCACCCCTCTTCTCGATAACAATCCTTTCGACAATATCCTCATGATTCCGATTGTTGCTGCCGCTGCCGATCTTCGAATCAGCAATTTTCAGTCGATCCCTTCAACGATTGTTTTAAAAAATCCTGCGTTTCCTGCCACTTTTGATACGAGCATGCTGATTGATAATATTGGAAACCTGAAAAGTACCCCCACCAAGATTCGTGTTTCGGTTGAAGGTAAAAATCTGGGAGATCAGGCATTGGTGGCGATTGAAGGTTTCAAGAATGGTGCTCCCCCTCCGGCCCCTGTCACCTTACGACCGAGAATTTCGATTTTAGATCCGGATAATTTTCCGATGGGACAAAATCTGAAACTGACCGCCAAGATCGACCCGAATGGAACCGATGTTTATGAGGCGAGTCGGGATCCCCGGGCCGGAAAGAAGAATAACAGTGCAGAGATTCCAATCCATATCACAGCACCCGATTTGATTATTTACGGGTTGGGATTTTCAGATTGTGGTGAAGATAAAAAATGTCAATCGACCGCTACCCCTTTCAACGGAAGAATCGACAGCACGCTCGGTGACAGTTTCAATCTCGATGTTTATATCAAAAATATCGGAATAGGAGATGCCTCGAAAGATTACACGGTTCAGGTCGAAGGGGTCGGCACTTCCTGCCCTCTCAAAAGTAGTGTGGTCGGTTCTCCGATTCCTTCAAAGCAGTGGGTTCGCATTCCTTTAAAAGTGGAGGTTCCCCGGGGAGGTAATTGCAAGGCGAACGGAAATAGTGGTTCCCCGAGCGGTTTTGATTTTTCTATCTCCCTCATTGAAAATTCCGGAACCGGTTTTTATCAGAGAGCGATCGGTGCCAATGGAAGAAGTACCGCACTCTCCAACGACAAAATCGTGAACGGTGGAAAGAACGGCTATTTCAGGGTAAAGCCCGGAATCGCTCTTCCCAAAGAGGGTGAATCGCAAGCCGAAGGAACTCTCGGAAGTTATTTTGACACTACCGCTTCTGGTGAAGTACCCAGATTTTATATTGGCCAGCCTGAATTTGATATCAAAGATCAGACCTTTGATCTTTCTCTCTGCACCGTTCAGAAAGATTGTATCGCCGGTTATCCTGTGAAAACAAAAATCAAGATTGCGAACCATGGGGATGGAGTGGGGAGGAATGTGGTGTTGAGGCCGGTGCTTTACAATAAGTGGCCTAATTTATCAAAAAATCAACCAGAAGATATTATACTTTCTGAAATTCCGATTAATGATACTCCGCAAGAATACGAGGTGGTGGTTAAATTTGATAAGGGTGAACATATTCCTGGAGATGACTATAAACTCCAATTTGAAATTAACCCAGCTGGAGAGGATCATATTGCAGAATTAGCAAAAGACCAACCGATTGGAACCACAGAACTGCTCAACAATCTTTCAAAACTATCTGATATTTTTCCGATTGGATTTATCGATTATTCAATTACCTTAAGTCTCAATGCACCATCTCCCTATAAGATAAATGATCCATTGGTTGCGACAGTGACAGTAAAAAACAATGGAACTCATCGAAATGTAGAAGATATAGAAGTCGATCTTTACTATGATGTTAAAAATAAGATTAAGAATAAAGAGAAGTTTGTAGCAAAAGGGGACGATACATTTAAAAATGGAGCGGATATCACAAAAACTTTTTCTTTTAATGCCCCTTCAGATGGGATAAGACCAGTTCCTAAGCTAAAAGCCTCATTTATGTCTGGAAATGGATCTTTAAAAGAATCTAATGTTTTTGATTTTAAAGTAGATAAAGATATTACATTAGGAGAGTTTACAATTTCTCCCCCTTCTAGCCCTTCATATTATCGTATCGGAGAAAATATCACGCTGACTGCAAACTGTAGAGATTCTGAAAATGACCCACTGACTTTTAAATGGGAATATCGTAACGATGGAAGTAAATATACGCCAGAATGCGAAAATTTTCCTCTTACGACCTCTACAGGTTCTGTTGTCTGTCATATGATTAATAATGGGATAAATTTACAAAATTATTATACTAAAGTTTACATAAAGGTGACTTGTAACGATGCAAGTGATGCCTATGGCTCCAAAACTTCATCGGAGAAAGAGCTTCAGGTTGCAAATCCATAATTACGTTTTTAATTTAAATTAGCAGGAGGAATTTATGAATCAATGGCGATTAATTTTAGTTATATTTCTTTTTGCTTTTTCCCTTTCTCGAGCTGAGTCGGCAGAGACGAGAAAGGTTTATGCATATATTACTAATACCGGTTCGAATACTGTGTCGGTGGTAGACACTGCCGACAATATAATCAAACATACTATTACGGTAGGGTCTGGTCCTATAGGTGCTGCAGTAACTCCGGATGGGAAGAAAGTGTATGTAGCGAATCGGCTTTCTATAGATAGGATGAGTGCTGGGAATACTGTTTCAGTGATTAATACAGAGAGATTGATGGATACTCCTGTCACGATTACGGTTGGTAGTATTCCTGAGGGAGTTGCCATTTCACCGGATGGGAAAAAAGCTTATGTCACGAATATCGGCTCAAATATTATTTCAGTGATTGATACTAAAAATGACACAGGAATCCCTGCTACAATTACTTTAGGAAATCATCCTGAAGGAATTGCGATTACCCCAGACGGGAAAAAAATTTATGTAGCAAATGATGGTAATGTTTCAGTTGTTACTACTTTAGATAATCAAGTAGTTGCTACGATCGTTTTTCCACCTGGTAGTTCTCCTAGCAGAGTTGCTATTACTCCCGATGGGAAAAAGGCTTATGTGACAAATGCTGGTTTTTCAAGTATTTCAGTAATTGATGTCGTTAGCGGATCTCAGAACGAAAATCGAATAATCAAGAATTTCTATCTTACTCCAAGAAATCAAGGTGCATGCGGTATTGCTGCCACTCCAAATGGAAAAATGATTTATGCTACGAATTGTGCTGGAACGACTGTTTCGCTAATTGATACCGAGAGCGATGCGCAAATAAGCTCTCTTACTGTCGGACAACATCCATTGGGCATCGCCTTTGCCCCCGATGGAAGCAAAGCTTATGTCGTGAACAAGGGGGATTCCACCGTTTCAGTGATCGATACTGAAACACATACAGTAAAGACGATAAGTGATCCTAGCTTCAATGCCCCCGAAACGTTTGGAAATTTCATCACTCCTCTCCCGATCGTAAAATTTTCAACCTCTGAAGTGACTTTTCCTTCTCAAGGTTCAAATCCTTCGACCGGAACACAAACCATTACGTTAACCAACAGCGGAAACGGAATTTTAGAAATCTCAAACATCGCCATCTCAGGCAATTTTTCTCAAACCAATAATTGCGGTAGTTCTCTCACCGCGTATGGCCGGTGTGCGATTACGGTTACCCTTTTGGTAGCCGATGGAACCGTGCAAACCGGCTCT
>CAZSRQ010000127.1:0-6249 GCA_964609335.1 uncultured Pseudomonadota bacterium | reverse complement strand
CCCAATCTTCGTTGATGACGCGCAAATCGCGAAATCCCATAAAGTTTGGATCATAATAATCCCCAAAAGAAAACGTATGATAAGTGTTGAGCCAACCATGATCAAAATGCCCACGCTCTTTCGATTTTCTAATTTGAATCATCCGCTTCTCCTTTTTAAAATTCGATGAGATTGACTCTTTCATACTGACCGACAATTCTTCCCACTTTTCCAATCCATTCTTCTTTCATGATTTTTTGCAAAAGCTCTTTTTCTTCTTCCAAAAGATGTGCCCAAGCCCGTTTTCCATTTTCGGTTCGACCGAAAAAAATTCCGGTTTCTGGCTCTCCGTTTCGATTGTGCCAAACTGTATAACTCTCAACGGTAAATTCCCCTTGCGGCTTAAAGTCAATCTCCACGGCCTTTGGAAGAGACAAATTTCTTTGGAAGTCGGATGGATTAGTTCTCTGCCAAGGTTTATCGGGAGGAGAGCCACTATAAATTCCGACCCCATGTTTTGTCGAATACCAGCCATTGGAAGTAATTATTCCAAATAGGTTCGGATCTAATCTGCAAAGCTTCATCGCCTCCGCAATCGCATGCATCGTATAATTGCTGCCAGGTCCTCCGAAATAGGGGAGCCCGCCGGTGAGGGTCATCGGACGTTTATCCTCCTGAGAAATCCCCAAAACATGACGAGACAATCGAGGCATGCATGGAAAACAGCTGTAAAAATCAAAAAAATTAATTTGATCGAGAGTGAGATTCGCTTGGCTCAAAGCATCGCGAACAATCGCTTTCAACGCCGGCGAATCGGCCAAATCTTCCCTTTCGCTGATAAACCAACGATCATGCGCATCTTGTCCCCCATGAAGATAAACCCATTGCGATTCGGGAATTCCCAATTCTTTTGCCTTGGCAGTCGTTGTGAGGATCACCGCTGCCGCCTGATCGACCTCCAAAACAGCATTCATATATTTGGTGTAGGGAAAAGAGATCATTCGATTGAAAGCAGTTGGAGTCACTATTTCTTCAGCAGTTCGCCCGATCGGAAACCAGGCATAACGACTTTTTGCAGCAACAGCACTATACGTTTCTCCAAATTTCCCCAAATTCTCACGTTGCTGTTCGATCGACAGTTTTTCTTTGTATCGCAAGGCATTTTCAATCAGTGGATAAATCCGAATCGGCAAATTGGCCCAATGATCATTTTCGACTTCATTACTTCCAGGCAAATCGCCACCAATCAACTCGATCAGATTGGCTTCACCAAAATTACCCAAATCTTTTTTTTCCTTGTGCGCCAGATGAACCGACCGCATCACTTCACATCCCGCCAAGAGAACGATTTCAGATTTACTCGAAGCGAGTTGATCGGCAGCACGGTTCACCAACCATTGCGGAGTATTTCCTCCGATCGAAGTATATTCTTTGATGGGAGGATGAATATTCAAAGCCTCGGCAACCGCCGAGGGAAAATCGGGAAGAGTCCAGCCAAACAAATTGACGATGTGGAGAGAATCGGCTTTGGAAACGAGTGCGGGACAATTCGCATCCTCCGCCGCAGCTTCGATCACCTGTTTCATCATTTGAACCGGGTGAATAAAATCTTTTAAAGATTGTAATCGATTGGTCAGTTGGGCTTGGCCGACGAGGATGGGAATTGGAGACGACATGCATTTCTCTTTAGTTTTTTAAAATTTAAAAGGCAAGACTGCTTCTTTTGTGAAGGGTAAACTCTGATCTTTCCATCGGGATCAGTCCAATAAATCTTGATTCCAGGAAATTTTTCCAGATAGCAGATACTTTCCTCTTCTCCCATCACATAAAATGCGGTGGTTAAGGCATTGGCCAACGTCAACGTCGGCGCAACCACACTCACACTTGAAGATCGAACGACCTTTTGAAGAGTTTGCGGATTACGAACATTTCCCGCCTGTTCGTAATTTCCCGAGGTGGCAAGAGCCTCATTCTCAATTTCAAAACTCGGAGAATTTTGCCCAGGCTTTCCGGAAGGAATTTGGATGGCAACTTTCCAAGGTCCACCACTCGCTTGGATATCACCTCCTCCATCGACCAACGATTGATCAAATCCCTCTTTTTTTAAACTCTCGATCATCGCATTCAAAATAAACCCTTTTCCAATCGCAGAAACACCGATTCGCGTATCAGGATGACTTAATTTTGCTTCCATTTTCCTGTTTTCAGGAGATTTGTTCCCGCTCTTCGATTTCAAAGGAAGAGAGCGAATTAAAATTGGGGCTTCTCTTCCAACCTGAGAAAGCGAGGCAAACCGAATATCAAAAGCCGAATCGGTTTTCCGATTAATATCCATCGACTGTTTTAGGATTTCATCGGTTTCTTTGGAAAGGATGCAAAATCGTTTTCCTGCATTTTTATTCAAACAGCTGATGTCGGATTTCGGCTGATACTCGCTGATGATCTTCTCAATTCTTTCCGCCAGTTGATAAGCGGTTTCTGTCGCCTCGATGGCTCTTTTTTTCTCCTGGATCGATGTTTTGAGGAGGATGCTGACTGGAACATGCCCCATCATGAGCCTCGAACGGCTTATCAGCACTGTTTTCGACGCACAGCCACTGATCGCAAACGATATAACAATGGGAAAGAACAGCCTCAAGTAAGTGAAAGTCGTTTTCATATTTTGTCTTGACAGACTGCCCATCTTTTACTAACTACCGCAATCGAACTGAAAATGAAAGTCATTTTCATTACAATTTGTCATCGGAGAATCCTATGAAATCCATTTCTGTCTGTCCTCAAGGGCACGTCTTGCTTCGATTTGGTGTTGCCACTATCCATCTGACCTTCGATGAATTTCAAAACTTCATCAAAGATTCTGTTCTGGTTTTAGAACAATATAATGCCAAAACCTCTTTGGAAAATTCCCTTTCATTTCAAAAAACCGATTTAAAAATCCATTAATTTTATGAAGCAATCCAATCTTTTATTTATATTTCTACTCTCTTTTCTTTTACTTCAAGCTTGCCAACCTGGACTCGAAACCAAGCAGGTTCTGGGACAACCAGAGGCGGCTGAGTCTGAAAACGATGAAAAACCGGATCCACCCGAAGTAAAATTGGGAGAAAGACTGTTCAGGGAAACAAGATTCGCCCAATTTTTTTTCGCCCATTCGAACGGAAAAGTAAATCAACCGCTCAACTCCGGAGACCCTGTCATGGATCTCACCGCCACCCTTGGAAATCCGCTGGTTGGCCCCTATCAGGGAAAATCGATGAATTGTGCTGCTTGCCATCTCGTCGATGAACAGCAGAAAATCTTTATGGGTGGAATCCGCACCTATGCTGATTTTGCCAGAAGATCTCCCATTCCGGCCCGGGAGGATGGAAAAACTTTGACTCCAAGAAATTCTCCTCCTCTCGTGAACTCGACTTTTATCTCTCCCGATGAACTTCTTCTTCATTTCGATGGACAGTTTTCAAGCATCGAAGAGCTCGTTCGTGGAACATTAACCGGCCGAAACTATGGCTGGCGCGCCACAGAAGAGGCGCAGGCAATCGCTCAGGTGGCCAATATCATTCGCAAGGATGATGGAACCGGCGATCTGGCGGCAGAGCATGGAAAACTTCCCTATCAAACCGTGCTCGAAAGCAAAGATTCTATCGTTTCAGCCGAATTTCAAATTCCTACGGAATATCGTCTGGATCTTTCTCAGGCAACCGATGCAGAAATTTTGCAGGCAGTGAGTAAACTGATTGGTGCCTATGTCAACTCACTTGTTTTTGAACAGGATGATCAAAAACAGTTTTCAGGATCTCCCTATGATCTTTTTCTGAAAAAAAACAAACTCCCCCAAAAACCGTTGGTGGGAGAAAGCCCATTCCAGTATAGCCAGCGACTTTTAAATCTGATCAATCAATTGGGAAATCCCCAATTTGTTTCGAGCGGAGAAAAAACTTTCCAGTTTCATTCACAAGATTTTGTTTTTGGATCCAAAGAATTGGAAGGATTGAAAACCTTTTTTAAAACACCCAACTCGCTTCCGCTATCTCCCGAAACGATCGCGCAAGGAAAGCTCGGAAACTGCGTTGCCTGCCATGCCGCTCCCGGTTTTTCCGATTTCAAATTTCATAATACCGGCGCTGCCCAGGAAGAATACGATGCGATTCACGGAGAAGGAGCTTTTGTCGCCCTCAATATTCCTTCCCTCAAGGAACGGCTCGCAAATCCCGACGCTTTTTTGCCTGCCACCGGAAATCATCCGAATGGAAAAGGGGTTTTTATCGGCATTCCATCCAAAGAAAATCCCCAACTTACCGATTTGGGACTTTGGAATGTTTTTGCCAATCTTGATTTTCCGCTCGGTCAGGGAAAGCTGTTAAAAATTCTCTGTGAACAGCAAGAAGACAAAACAAAATGCAACCAGGAAGATCTTCTTCCACTTTCCATCGCCTACTTCAAAACCCCCGGACTCAGAGATTTGGGGCATTCGGCTCCCTATCTTCACACCGGTCAGCAGGATACACTCGAATCGGTGATTCAACATTACATCCGTTTTTCGAATCTTGCGAGGGATGGAAAAGTCAAAAACCATTCGAAGGAATTACCCGGAATCGCTTTAACCGCCAATGATATCGAAAGCCTTACCGCTTTTCTCAAATCACTGAATGAGGACTATAACTAATCTTTCAATTTAACCCAAATGGAGTCTGATGATGAAAAAGAACACTGTCTACATAATGATATTACTTCTTACACTTACAGTTGTAACAAAAGCCTTTGCAGCGGAAAAAGGACCGGTTCTCAAATTTGATCCTCCGGAAAACAGCTCTAACCCTACTCCAGAGAGTCAACCTACCAAAAAGAAAGAAGACTCTCATTTCGTTTATGGAAAAACCCCCATCGCCAAATTCGGAAATGACCAGACCTACTTTAAATTGGGAGGATATGGCGCATTTCGGTTTGAACATAATTCAGGTCAAGACGTTCACGACACTTTCACTTTTCGGCGATTTGTTTTAACCACCGATGCAAAAGTCGCTTCCCGCTTGAGAATCTACTCTGAAATCGAGTTTGAAAGATTCAGAAAAATCGAAGTGGAGCAAAGCACAGGCCCGACCCCGAATGGATTTGCCACCCAGCAAGAGATCGAATCAACCCCAAGCTCTGAAATTGCAATCGAACAAGCGTGGCTTCAAATCGATTTTAAAGATTGGCTCAGATTTCAAGGGGGAGCCGTTCTCATCCCTCTCGGTCGATTCAACATCAACCATGATGACAACGTTTGGAATATTGCCCGCAGATCCTTAATAGATCGAGGTGTCCCTGTTTTGCCTTCCGCTTCTGCCTGGGATGAATTGGGGATTGGACTTAATGGAGATGTCGAGCTCGGAGAAAAATCAAAACTGAACTATCAAATTTTCGTCGTCAATGGTGCTGTTCTTGGGTCAAATTTAGAAACCAAAATCGTCACTCGGCCAGGCGACACAACACTTCAGGAAACAGAAGGGGAGTTTGGAATACAAACCGGTACCTTTTCTAGAGATATCAAAAACGGAAAAAGTGTGACGGGAAGACTGATGTATAGCCCCGCGCTCGGACATGAGTTCGGTTTTTCCGGATATTGGGGTCGCTACACACCCAGCTATCTCGTCGATAAAAATATTACCTCCTTCGGTTTTGATACTCTTCAAATTTTCAAAAACTTTGATTTTGAAGCGGAATATCTCTTTACCCGATTTGGAGGATTACGCTCCGTTTTAAGCAGTTTCGCTTCGGTTGTATCGGCAAACGAAAGCGCGGGAGAAAATGTGGCAGAAGGGCCAGGAGTCGAAACTGAAGCGGCATTCAACGCAACCGGACTTGCCACTACCAAACATGGTTATTGGGTAGAATTGAGATATCACATTCGTCCGCAATGGTTGACAAACTCCTGGTTCGGAAAATATTTTTCTGATCCCCAGTTTATTCCCATCGTAAGAGTTGAACAGGCCTTTATCAACAATCAGGTCACAACGCTTCAATTCCAGAACGGATCGATTACCAACCTGCAAATGCAGAATCGTCGGATTGATCGTCTTACAGCCGGACTTGCCTTCCGCTTGAGTCCTTTGACTGTTTTCCAGTTGGATTATGAATATACTCAAACCAACAAGGGAGCCGCTCTCTCCAGTGTGACCAACTATCTGCCGACACCCAGCAGCCGAAATCAGGCAGTGATGTTTGGAATTGCATTTGCGTTTTAGAAAATTTGCGAATAATGTTCCTTCTCTCTCAGAAGAAGGAATCTGT
>CAZSRQ010000126.1:0-6410 GCA_964609335.1 uncultured Pseudomonadota bacterium | reverse complement strand
TTTTGTTGGTGCAGTAGAGAAAATCCTCTTTTACCTCGGTTGGAAAACCACAAGATGGGCACTCTTTCGGAATTTTCACCGGTTTTCCATTTCCTTCCAGAATACTTTCCAGATGAGGAATTACCCCTCCACGTCGCATCATCACTACTTTTGCGGGAACTGTTATCCTGAGTTTTTGGACCATTCCGTGATTGTGCAGAGAAACCCTCGAAACCATCGCCCCGGAAAGTTCGACAGGATCAACGATTCCCATTGGTGTGATGACGCCGGTTCGGGCGACACTCCATTCGACTTCCCGAAGGGTGGTGATTCCGGAATCTCCCTGAAATTTGTAAGCAATGCTAAAGCGGGGATGATGGGCAGAAGCTCCCAAGCGTTCTTGTTCAGAAATCAGATTTGCCTTATAGACAACGCCGTCGATTTCGTAATCCAATTGATCTCGAACCGATAAATATTTTTCCCATTCAGATTGCATCTCTTTTTCATTTTTTTTGATCAATTTACTTTCGACTGTTTGAAAACCCATTTTTTTTAAAAGTTGGGATTTTTCAATTTCAGACGAAAAACGGAGATTTCTGGCATCATAAGCGAAAAAGCGGAGATGATATTCTGCCGTTTTTTGCGGTTGTTTTTGCTTGATCGCTCCTGCAGCAAGATTGCGAGGATTTGCAAATTGTTCTTTGAATTTCTTGAAAACAGAAAGCGGCATATAGATTTCGCCACGAACTTCCAGCGGTCCTTGAGAAATCTTCTTGGGGATATCGGTGACGTATCGAACGTTCGCGGTAATATCCTCTCCCTTGATCCCATCTCCGCGAGTGGCGGCGAGAGCGATTTTTCCATCGTTGTCGTAACGAATCTCCACCGCGCAGCCATCAATTTTGGGAGAGACGATCACTTCTCCCTCAAATTTGTTTCCCCACTCGACAAGATCTTCGAGGTTGTAGCATTTATCCAAAGAGAGCATCGGTTCGGTATGGGGAATTTTCGGGACGACCACCCCTTTTCGAATATCGGAACCGATCTCGGTTAACACTTCAGCGTTTGGTTTCAGTTTTTTCAGATGAATAACGAGACGATCAAAGTCTTCATCCGAGATTTCCGGTTTTTGAAGTTCAAAATAAAGATGGTTATGATGGCGAATCTCTTCTTCGAGTTTTTCAACTCCCATCGCCTCGATTTCCTTTTGGGTCAGTTTTTTCATTTTTAAACTTGTGATTCACTCCTGGAAGTGATTTTTTATGATTTTATAACTAGTCGATAGAAGTTAAATTCTATTTCAATTTTTGTGAAGGAGAAAATATGAAACTTTATTACGCCCCGAGAACCCGTTCCAGCAGACCCCGATGGTTACTCGAAGAGCTGGGAGTTGATTATGAACTCGCTCGTATCGATCTCTTAAAAAAAGAACATAAAAATTCTGATTATCTAAAAATTCATCCCTTGGGTCAGGTTCCAGCTTTTGAGGATGGCACTTTAAAGTTGTTTGAATCCGCGGCGATTTGTCTTTATTTGGCCGATCAATATCCGGAGAAAAATCTTGCCCCCAAAGTCGGAACAGCTGAACGAGGTTTATATTATCAATGGATGATGTATGTGATGGCAACGGTTGAGCCTCCCCTGTTTTCGGTATTTTTGAATGAAGTGATGTTGTCTGAAGAAAAACGCTCACAAAGCGCGGCTGAAGAGGCAAGAAAAAAGCTGATCCCCATCCTCCAATTGTTGAATCAAGAGCTGACTGAAAAAACTTATATTCTGGGAGAACATTTTTCAGCAGCGGATGTTCTGATCGGTGCGACCATGATCTGGGCCGACTCGATGAAAATTATCCAGGATCAACCAGCGATTGAAGCTTATATGACGCGGATGAGAGCTCGACCGGCGTATCAGCGGGCAACGAAAGATTAGGGCGCACGGCCGCGCGCCTACAAAGGTTCTCGTGGGACAAACAGTTTTTCAAAATCGGCTGAATGGTTGATTGAAATCACCCGATCCCGTTTTTCTTCCAAAGTGAGATAGCTGACAGAGCCGTTGTCAATGCGAAGTTGATAGATTTGTGAAAGTGGAATTCTCAGATAGTAAAGAAGAACAGATTTGATCCAATCGGCATGACTGACAAGTGCGAATCTCCCCTTCTTTTTTTCTTTTCTTAAAGACTCGATAAAGTCGACCCCTCGCTGTTGTACGGCCGTGAGAGATTCTCCGTTATTGCAAACCGGCAAATGGGGAGAATGATAATATTCGACATATTCAGGGAGTGTCTTGATTTCCTGAAAGGTTTTTCCGATCCAGTCCCCATATTCAATTTCCCGAAGGTTGGGGTGAAATTCGATTTTGAGATTTCTTCCCGCATTGATAATCTGCGAGGTTTCTTCGGTTCGCTGAAGTGGGGAGGAGTAGATCGATTCAATCGGTAACGGTCTTAAAAGTTCTGCAAGTTTTTGAATCTGCGATTTCCCGACTTCGTTCAGGCCGATCGGTTGGTTTCCCATGATTCGCCGCTCAGCGTTCCAAGAGGTTTGTCCATGACGGATAAGTAGAAGTTCAAGCATGATCAGTTCCTATTAAAAAAAGCTGTTTTTATGTCAATGAGGAAGATAGAAATCAGGAATCAGGAGACAGAAATCAGGAGGTAGAAGAATAAGGATCTTTTTTTTATTCTAACTTCTGATTTCTGTCTCCTGCATTCTACCTTCTATTTTCCCATTTACTATTTACCTATTTACTGCTTTCTATTGCAACCATGATAAAACCAGAAAAAATTGTTTTAGAAAACGGAATGACGGTTGTTTTAGTTGAAACTCACCAAAGTCCGGTTGTTTCTATTAACGCCTGTTTTCGCGTCGGAAGTGTCGTTGAAACGGATGAAGAGGCAGGTATTTGCCATCTCATTGAACATATGATTTTCAAGGGAACCCCCAACCGCACGACAGGGCAGATAGCGGGGGCGATCGAGGCAGCCGGGGGAGAAATCAATGCTTACACCAGTTTTGATGAGACCGTTTATTACTGCACCGTTTCTTCCCGATATTTTGAGGAAGGATTGAATATCCTTTCCGATGCTGTTTTAAATCCCCTTTTTGATGCCGATGAGCTTGAGAAAGAAAAAATTGTCGTTTTGGAAGAGATGAATCGTTCGCATGACAATCCAAGCAAGGTTCTCTCTGAATCGCTTTTTAAGACGGTTTACCAGACGCATCCTTATGGCCGACCGATCATCGGTTCCAAAGAAACGGTGATGAATTTTAGCCAACAGAAACTTCTCCAATTCTATCATCACTGGTATACCCCGAAAAATCTGGTTTTTATGGTTGCGGGGGATTTTTCATCCGATGACGCGAAAAAGAAAATCCTCCATCTGTTTAAAAATTTCAGAAAAGAGCATACTCCCGAAAAAGTTCTTCCGATTGAACCGGAGCAGACAAAACCGAGATCGGTATTGGTTCAAAAAACCTTCGAGGGATATTATGTTCAGCTTGCGTTTCCGATTCCTAGCCTTGCCCACTCTGATATTCCGGCCATCGATCTTCTTTCGCATATTTTGGGAGAGGGTTTAAGTTCTCGTCTCGAACAAAAAATAAAGGAGAAAAAAGGGTTGGTCGATTCTGTTTACACTTATGCCTACTCTCCCAAACATCCCGGGCTTTTTGTGGTCGGATTTACAACTTCCGAGAAAAAAGTGTCAAAAGCGGCGACTGAAATCTTAAAAGAAATTTTTCTTCTCGAAGAGGATAAAATTTCCCATGCCGAGTTGATGCGGGCGCGAACCAATATCAAAAGTGATGCGTGGTATGAAAAAGAAACAGTCGAAGGGTTGGCCAGAAAATATGGTTATTTTGAAACGACTCTGGGAGATCTCTATTTTGACCAGAAGTATTATCAAAAAATCGATGAAATAGATCCATCGGCACTCAAAGAGATAGCGATTCGTTATTTTCGTCCTGAGAAGTTGAATGTGGCAGTTCTTTATCCCGAATCGAGCAAAATTGATCCTCAAAAAATGAATGCCGATTTCTTTTTGAATTCACTGAAAATTGACTCTTCGTCGAGGAAGAAAATCATCCAATCGAAAAAAGAGACGAAAGTTACCAAACTAAAAAACGGACTGACATTGGTTTTGAAAGAAAATTCCAACCTTCCATTGGTTTCGATTCGGCTTGCCGGTTTGGGTGGTTTACGCTCAGAAACCAGACAAAAAAATGGAGGGCATCATCTGTTTGCCCAGACGATGATGAAAGGAACGAAGTCGCGAGATGCCGAGCAGTTGGCGATTGAAATCGAGCAGATTGCCGCATCAATCAATGCCTATTCTGGTAGGAATGTCGATGGGTTGCAGGGTGATTTCTTAAGTGAAAAGTTAACCGAAGGGTTCGATCTGTTTTATGATGTTCTTTTGAATCCTGCGTTTGAAAAAAATGAATTTGAAAAAGAGAAAAAGAATGTTTTGGAGGTTTTGAAAAGAGAAACCGATCAGCTGGCAACGCTCGCCTATAAAAACTTTTTTGCCTCCCTATATCCCAATCATCCTTATGGAATGCCAATTCTCGGAACCAAAGAAACTCTTAAAAATCTGAAAAGAGAGGATCTGGTTAAAATCCACAAACAGTTTTTGAACCCTTCCGAGATGGTAATAAGTGTCGTTGGAGATTTTGATGCGGACGAAATTGAGGAAAAGATGGATGAAAATTTGGGAGGTTTAAAAAAACTCCCCAAGATGAATTCCAAGTTACCTGAACCGGTTTCCCCCTCAAAAATCATCCGGACTAATCTGAAAAA
Source organism: uncultured Pseudomonadota bacterium (assembly GCA_964609335.1). Lineage (GTDB taxonomy): Bacteria > UBA10199 > UBA10199 > JADFYH01 > JADFYH01 > CAZSRQ01. The sequence continues at coordinate 1,634 of CAZSRQ010000126.1, read as the reverse complement.
ATCGAAAATGCAGAGTCATATTGTTTTAGGGTTTTTGGGGACAAAAATCAGCAGCGAAGATCGATATGCGATGGATGTTCTCAATTATATTCTGGCAGGGCAGGGGGGGAGGCTCTTTTTGGAACTTCGAGACAAGCATTCTCTCGCTTATTCGGTCACCAGTTATAGCCAAGAAGGGATTGAGCGTGGTTTTTTCTCGGTTTATATCGCGACAGAATCCTCAAAAACGAATCGATCGATCGAGGGGATTTTGGATGAGCTGAAAAAAATACGAACTGATCTGGTAAGTGATGCCGAACTCGATCGGGCACAGAAATATATTGTTGGATCGTATGAAATCGATCTGCAAAAGAATTCAAATGTTGCAGCCCAGCTCGCGTTTAATCAACTCTACGGATTGGGAATTGAAGAGGTGAAAAAACATCCTGAAAAAATACTCAAAGTGACAAAACAACAGGTTTTAGAAATTGCCCAGAAGTATATTGATTTAGAGCGATATGTCTTGTCGGTGGTTGGTTCCGTATAAAATTATTTTTTAATCTTGAATGATTCAAAGAATTTTTTGATCGGTTCCTGATCCAAATCCGATCTCTTATAACCGACAAAAGCGATTTGGTATAATCTTGGTTTTACAATAATAAAATCAAATCTTGAGTAGAGGGTCTGATTTTCAACCGTGGTTGAAAGATATAAGGTTCTTTTGGGAAAACCTTGAAAGAGAGATTCTTCTTCTTTTTCAACAGTTCCGTTCACCGTCTTTAAAGCATTATCTCGGCTTTCATCAAACATTCTTTTTGAATCTCTTTCATTGAAAATCGATTCCGGAAAATCGTTATACATGACCATGCAAGATCCGGTTGAGTTTTGGGTCAGGTAAGAGGTGATATCGACTTTTCCGACTTCGGTTGGAATAATCGTGGTTTCCTTTTTTGGAGTCTCAAATCCTTGCGGAACCAGAATACTGAACTTTCCATCTTCGGATGAAAAGTTATTTTGATCTTTTTTGGTGCAGAAGCTGAAAAGAAAGAGTGAGAGGAGAATGAGTAGGGCTGATTTGGATAAAGATTTCATGAAGACAACTCCTTAAAATTGATGAGAATGGCTGTTTGCTTTTTTTCGTTCCTTACAATTCTTTTTTGTAGGGGCGAAGCATTTCCCCTCTATAGAGAGCTATGGTGCAATACAGAGGGGAAATGCTTCGCCCCTACACAGAAAGACCGGGTCAACAGAAAAAATTATATTTACGCTTCCGGTGCTGCTTCTGCTTTTGTTTCAGCTGCAGTTTCTTCTTTTTTGGTTTCAGCCGCTGGTGCCGTTTCTTCTACTTTCGGAGTTTTTACTCCAAAGTGGGTTTCACAAACTCCCGATTGCTGAACCGGCTTGAGACATCCTTCGCTATGACAGGTTTTATATCGTTGCTTTCCGAATTCCCCCTGTCGCCATTTCTTGTAATGAACATGACAAAACCCTTTTGCACGATACTCTCTCTTGCATTTCTCAACCTTGCACCCTCTTGCTTCGGCTGTTTGCATGCTCCCCCCTCCTTTTTGATAGTTTTGAAATTATTTTTTCTCGGCTTTCTCCTTTAATAATTTGTTTAATTTTTCACGATCTTCATCGGTCAGCTTATCTTG
>CAZSRQ010000125.1:0-6550 GCA_964609335.1 uncultured Pseudomonadota bacterium | reverse complement strand
TTCCGCGAAGCGGGTCGAAGGGTCACTTTGGATGATTTACGCAAGAGATCTATTGAATGCGTTAGACGCTTAGTTTTCAGCTCGGAAAACCTGTTTTGAAAAACAGGTTTTGGGATAAATTCAAATAACAGTTTTTATTTCACTCTTTTTGTCCTAAAGCTTTTTCCATGGTGGTTCCAAAATTTCCTCCCGTTGAATCGGCTGATGAGTCTGGAATTCTGGCTATTGGCGGAGACCTTGAGTTGGAAACCCTGCTGCTTGCCTATAAAAGCGGGATATTCCCCTGGCCGGATCCCCACGAAGATTTCTTGTTGTGGTTTGCACCTCCGCAAAGGGCCATTCTTGATTTTCATGAATTCAAGATTCCAAGACGTCTCAAACAAGATCTGAGAAAACATCCATTTCATTTCACGATGGATCACTGTTTTGAAGCGGTGATTCGGGCTTGTGCCGAAAGCCGCAACAGAAAAGGCCAACAGGGAACCTGGATTATCGACGAGATGATTCCTGCCTACCTTGAGCTTCACAAGGCGGGGTTTGCGCACAGTTTTGAGGCTTGGAACTCAAAGAACCAGCTGGTGGGTGGATTATACGGGGTTTTGATCCATAGAATGTTTGCGGGTGAAAGCATGTTTTACAAAGAAACCAATGCCTCCAAATTCGCCCTGATAGAAGCTCTGGAGTATTTGAAAAAAACGGGAATCAGCTGGATGGATATCCAGATGCTCACCCCTCTTTTAAAAAGTTTCGGGGCGAAAGAGATTTCACGATCCGAATATATGAAAAAACTCAAAGAGGCACTCTCTTCATGAAATTTTTGGGAAATAGAGGCCGGTCGATTTTTTGTATTCGAGATAATCGGGAAAGGCGAAAGCAAGTTTTTTTTCCTCAAGAGCGGCTCTGACTCTTTGGAGAATGACAAATAAAAGCGCCAAAAAAAGATTGAACCAGGAAACAGAGAGAAGACAAAATCCGATCGTCGTCAAGCTTTCTCCCAGGTAAAGAGGATGTCGGATGAAACGGTAAATTCCATGCTGAATATGAACCCTCGCCTGGACAAAAATGCTGAAGGCACTTTTGAGGGTTAGCATTCCGGCCAGGATCAGCAGATCCCCCAAAATAATAAAACCGATCGAAACAAAACCGGGTCTTGAAGAGTAAAAAGGGCGGAAAATCCTGCTCAAAAAACTCTCCTGGATGAATTGAAAATGAATCCAATAAGGGGATTCATAAACCCCGAAAGGAAGAATGGCACAAAGAAGTGGAAACAACGTTTCACTCAAACGATCGGCGCGAACCACCGGGGCGACCCGGATGAGATAGCTGATAAAAAAAAGCAGAAAAGTCAGCATAACCAATCCCCAATTGATCCAGGAAGTGATTGGAATCTGATTCGGATACAAGGAATGATAATGAAACTGCAAAAAGATTTTATAGAGGAGATAAAAAAGAAACGTATGACTTCCAAGAATCTTGAAAAAAATTTCCCGGACAGGCTCACGCCGAAACCGATAGGAATAAAAAAAGAAAAAAAGAAAAAGGAAAACAGAGCTAAAACCGAAAAAAAGGAGGATTTTTGAAGAGGAGAGAAAAAGTTTTAGATTCACTCAATTCCTTTTTGTTTTCTTTTGAAAGCGGTTGGATTCAAAAAACAGAAGATGAACCAAGATGAACTAATTCGCCATCGGATAAGGCCCTTGATAGATCCAACGAACCATGTTTCTCCATTGGGAGAAATTTCTTTTAAAGACTATCCTACTTTCTCTCAACATTTTCTTCGCCTGCACCAAAGAATCTTTCGAACGACCGGCAATCCCCTGTCGAAACTCTTGGTAGGTTCTATAGGATTTAAAATAACAATCTGCCGCTTCTTCCACCGCCTGTCGCATTCCCAACAATTTTTGCTGAAAATCAAACCAGAAACCGGAAGGGGCATTCTTCAGTTTCTGCTCGAGTCTTTTCAGATCCATCTCCACCCTTGCCTTGATCACAAGCGGAGTGGGAGTGGTTTGCAATTTCGTGACAAGAGGGGTATGCGATAAAAGCCACAAAGCCCATTTGGTCGGATCCCAATGATACCAGCGGATTCCATTTCGGTAATCATTCTGAAAACAGTGGTGATAATTATGATAAGTTTCTCCACAGAGAAAAGGGGCGAGCCACCAGACATCTCTCGCAGAATTCTTGTCGGTGTACGGCTGGGTTCCAAACTGATGTGCAATCGAATTGATAAATGAAGTGGTATGATGGGTAATCACAATTCTTAAAAAAGCACCCCAAAGAAACATTCCAATCGGACGATCAATCAGAAAACCAATCAGTAAAGGAAGGCCAAACGCCATTGGAATTGCAATCCATAACAGGTACCGATGTTGCCACATCACCCATTTATCGCGGAGAAGATCGGGAACATTCGAAAAGTCTTCCCTCTCCGGAGGAGCTTTGGCCAAAATCCAGCCGATATGAGCCCACCAAAAACCTTTTTTGATATTGTAGGGATCTCTTTCAGTATCGACATAGCGATGATGTCGCCGATGATCGGCAGACCAGATCAAGGCGGATTGCTCAAAAGCGGCTGCTCCAACCACCAGATAAAAAACTTTTAAGATCGGATGACATTGAAAAGTGCGATGAGAAAAATAGCGATGATAACCACCTGAAACGACCATGGCGATCACAAAAACAGAAATAAAACAAAAAATCGGTTCGGCCGGATGAATTCCAAAACGGGGAATATAAACCGCCAGACCAATGACACTGATTAATAAGGTAAGCGAAAAAAAGGGTAATGTGACCCAGTCAAATTTTTTAATGAATGACATAAATTCCTTTCTATTGAGAAAGTTGATCATTCTGCGGTTTAGAAGAAAGGATTTGCAGAAGCTTTTCAAAGAAATCCTTCCGTCAAATCGGAGGACGGAACCAGTGTACAACAGCGACAAACCAGATACAAGCCGCTGTTTGGTAGCGCAAGAAAAAAGAAAACTCAAGAGTTAATTCGGAGATACTGACAAAATCCTGCGAAAAATGTTTTTATTTTCAAAAATCTCGCAACTATCTCAATGGCAGTTCGATATTTTTTGTATAGCGAAGAATTCTCACCTATTTCGAGGGAGGATCCCCAAAATGGTTTCACCGATTTCCAATCCGGAAACTGTTTGTGCCGCGATTTCAGAATCAGCACAGGTTCTGACAGATTCCCAACTTCTTTTATCCCAAACCATCCAAAACTTTTGCAGTGAAGTCACCAGTCTTTCTTCCCTGTTTGGAATCGGATGCGGACAGATCATCGCCCCGTTTTTTCGCCTTCGATCGGCGCAATTTTTTGGCCAATTGCTTGGACAGAGTTCTCAGGCAAGATTTGTTTCCCATTATGCCTCACTGGCCGTTTCACTCGGGGTTGAAGGAACCGGAATGCATCTTGGCACCCAGCTCATCCGAACCGGAAAGATCGAAGAAGGGGCATTTGCGGGAAGCTTAAACTCCACACTCACGATCATCGCCTGTAAAGCGGTGGGCAAAATTGTTCCGCCCAATTTGATTATGCTTCACTTGGCACAAGATGCCGCGATGGTGGGACTTGGAGAAATTACCTGCCAAGTCGGACTGAGCGAAAAAACGACCGGCAGTTGGACTGAAAAACTTCTTCATGCCGAAGTCACTTCAATCCAGATGGAATGCAGTGCCACTTTTGTCAAATTCGCAACTCCACAGGTTGCCCTGCTTCATGCAAAATGTGAACTGGGCTATCAAATGGCGGCTGGAGAAAAAAGTTCATTGAGTTATCGAAAACAGATCACCACCCTTCGGGAAAATCTTGCCTCCTTTCAATATGCAAACAAGACCGATCTCTTGATCGCCAGCTCTCTGATGCTTGCTGGATGTAGCGGAGAGCAAGGGGGATTCATTGGCGGAATGTTTTATCTCTTCGGAAAAGGGGTGAAAAGAATTCTGGCTCGTACCCCCCCCCAATTAAATGAACCCCAAAAACAGTCTCCCAAGACTGTCGATAAAAGCAAAATATTCGGGCCGGCAATTTATGAACTTGCCGACTTTCTGAATACAAGAGAGGTGCGCAACGAACAACTGGATCCCTATCTTGTCGCAACCCATGAAAGACGTGATCAGTTATTGGCAACTATTCAGGAGGTTTTTCCTGAAATTACCCAGGAAAAAAGACAAAGTCTTTTCTTGGCTGATCTTCTGAAAACCCCTTTGCTCCTTTCAAAAACCCCCCAAGAATTTGTAAAGATGCTTGATATTTTGCTTCAACGAACCTCAGAACTTAGAAGTCAATTGACTCCGCATCTCCCTCCAACCGAGAGTCAAACCGCAAGACGGGGAATGACTCCCGATAACCTTTCCGGAGTCTGGATCGATATCATGACAACCGTTTTAAAAGAGGCACTTCCCTCTCAACTAAGTTCCCTCAGCACCAATCGGAGATACCGAACAACTCCAGGTCCCATTGATTCACAGGCAAGCACTCCCGAAGGGAATTCACTTGATCATCTTCTGATAACAGTCGGGAATATAGATTCCATCGATGGAAGAGCCGTTTCATCCAGAGACTCAAGTGCCAATCTGAAAAATCGTAAAAGATCCGATGGATCGATAGGATCTGCATACACCCATCTCATTCCAGTCGATCCTTCTGCCAAAACCCCTCCCATCGATCATGTTTTCTTGCCGGGGGATGGAACCGCTGCGACTCATGTCATCGTATTCCATAAAGCGGATATAATTCCCCACCGAAATGTTCTCCTGGAAACATTTCCCCGTGAAATGCGTATCGAAGAACCGCTTTCGCTTGGCATGAATCGAGGCAAGGTGTCAGCTCCGATGTTAATGGCAGAAACCGGCCTCCTGATTCCCGACCTCATTCGCCTGGAAGGAGAACCTCCGAACTTGACCGAAGGAACCCCGACCCCCATCATCGAAGTGTTAAATTTATCCGAGGGGGTGCCTGAAGCATTTCGAATGGAAACCTATGAAGCAAGACACGAAGAAACGAGAATCGCCAGACTTTTTCCCACGATTACAAGCGCAAAAATTAGACGGATTATTCGCAGAGCTTTTTATCGGGCGCATGACAAACTTTTGGGAACTGTTGAAACGGCACCGGTGAGCAGAGTCGACTTGAAATCCTTTTTATATTCAGAATCGCCTCCTCCAGCAGACAAAACAATTGGCAGCTTATCTATCACTCCAGAATGGATGCGGATTCATGATCAGAGTCTCCATTTTTTACATAAAGGAAATCATCGTTCTCTTCTTAGAGGTTTGACTTATGAACTTGCCTGTCAAAATGATCCTTATTTTAATCCAAACGAGTCTCATACCTCTGAAATCCTTTATACCGGTACAACAATTACGACAGGAGACTTTCTCGATTTTTATCGGATCCAGACCCGATTGGGAGCGTTTATCCTTGTTTATAATTTGGAGGGAAAAGTTCTAATGCAGATGCATTATACAAGACCCGATTCATCATCTTCGCCGATTCTCTCCACCCATTCATCCATTGGTCACGAGTTTGCGGCAAGTCAAACCACTGATATCCCCGGACCGAGAGGGTTCGGTGTTTCAGGAGATACGATTGTCGACTCGGAGGAAAGTCGCGAAACTCTTCCAGGTCCTAGAAAGTCATTGGATAAAAAAGGGGGAGAGAAAATAATTTAGGTTCTTCGCGTTTCCGATAATTAGGAAACATAATTACAGCAGGATGTACCTTCAAGACTTTAGCAAGAACCAAATCACCGCATTGATAAATAAACGATTGTTTTTCGCTGTGACTCCAACCGTCTCTTTACGCCCAGGAAGTAAATCTTTAATCCTTACCCAGTCCTCATCGCTAATCTCATGGCGGCTTTTCATCCCCCCTTCTCATCTCATCCAATATTAATTGTCAACAGAACCTAGTGATGTCCACTAAAAATAAAAAACCCCACTAGATTTCTCTAGCAGGGTTTTTCAATTTAAATCCGGCAGCGTCCTACTCTCCCACCAAGTTGCCCTGGCAGTGCCATCGGCGCTGAGAGGCTTAACTACCGAGTTCGGGATGGGATCGGGTGTGACCCTCTCGCTATAACCACCGGAAATTTTCTAAGAACTAATTTTGACAAATCATTGTTTGATTTATCAAATTTGAAAACTGCATATTCTGGTCTGTAAAAAATTAAAACAATTCGAACTTCGAATCATCTCTTCTTTATTAAAAAATAAAGGTCAAGCCGAACGACCGATTAGTACCGGTAAGCTAAAACTCTTACGAGCCTTACACACCCGGCCTATCAATCTCGTAGTCTACGAGCGGTCTTCTTACCCCTTTTTGGGATTGGGAGATCTTATCTTGGGGCCCGTTTCGCACTTATATGCTTTCAGCGCTTATCGGATCCAAACTTGGCTACCCGGCTTATACCCCTGGCGGGATAACCGGAACACTAGAGGTCTGTCCAACCCGGTCCTCTCGTACTAAGGTTAGTACCCCTCAAATCTCCTACGCCCACGGAAGATAGGGACCGAACTGTCTCACGACGTTCTGAACCCA
>CAZSRQ010000124.1:0-6856 GCA_964609335.1 uncultured Pseudomonadota bacterium | reverse complement strand
CGACTCCGTTGCACTACGCTCACCATGTCCCTATTGGACACCTGAGTAGTTACAAATTTTCAATAATAAACAGCCGAAATAGCCTCTAAATCAAAACCGACATCTCCATCCCGATCTGAAATCTCATTCAATTCGGATAGAAGAGTAGGATCAATCTCCTCTTGCAGAGTTGCATCCTCGATTTTGATAAACCGGACACAATTCAAGCCAACCTGATCCAAATCGAAAGCGTCTCCCCCGGCAGTTTTCGGATCGGTTGGATCAATAGAACGATGATAAATAGAATTGGCAAATACCGGATTTACTCCCGCACAGCCAGGATAAAACTGTTGCCAGTTTTTATTTTGGCAGGGGAAAGAGGTAAAGCTGATCCCATCTTGACTCACTGAAACTATTCCCGGTTCCTGATAAGGCTGGGCTGGATTATCTCCGGCATAGAATACATTTTCAAAAACGATAAAATCGTCTCCATCTCCATCAAGAATGGGAGTTCCCATTTTGACAATCATATGACCTCGCTGTCCTAGGCTAAACACATCGACACTTCCGCTATGCGTTCCAGTTCCTCTGGGAGGACCAGTCACAATCTGAGGAAGCGATTTCCAATGATAACCGCCCCCTGGACCAATTTTGTAAGAGACCACTTCCGTGATAAAGGGGATCGGTTGCGCAGCCGGAGGACAAGCAGGATCGCGCGTAACATTCCGAGTGGGAGGAATGGTTTGATCTCGTGGCGGGGGAGCTTCGGCTGTCGGAGGAAGATTAGAACTTGTTCCACCACAATGGATAAAAGTTAAGAGGGAAAAAATAATTAAAATAAACGCTCCTCCCCTTAAGATAAGGGGAGGTTGGGAGGGGATATGAATAGCAAAGCTTTTACTGATTTCCCACTTTTCATATCTCCCCCAACCCCCTCTTACCTTAAGAGGGGGAAATAATAAAAATTGCTTCATAACCTCACCCCAAAACTTCCAAACGCCGACAATCTCGGAAGCGGAAACCCCCGAGCATCAATCATTTGGATGTTGGTAATATCCTTCACTTCCATCGCGAAATAATAATGTTTCAAAAACTTTACATTCCCACCCACATCCATCTGGGCGCGCCTTCGGAGGAAAGTGGTGTTCTGGACATCGATCGGCATATTGTCGATGAACTGAAGTTGTCCGTAAAAAGAACCCCATTTATTTTTGAACGTCAGCTTGGCGTTCGCTTTCTGGCGAGGTCTGCCGGGGAGTTGTGTGTTGGATTGAATCAAATGAGCAAGCAGGTAAGTATAATTTCCTTCAATATCGAGATGCTTCCAGGGGGAAATCAAGGTAGACGCCTCAATTCCATGCATATGAATCTGCTGAGTGTTAATCGGCTGAATCGTAAAAGCACTGATCGGAACATAGATAATGGAATTGCTAATTCGATTGAAAAAATAACTGACTTCGCTTTTTCCGTAGGGATGCTTGAAAACAGCACCAGCATCTACGTTGACTGCTCCTTCCGGTTTTAGAGTCGGATTTCCCCGAATGATCTGTTCATTCGGAAAGTACAATTCATTGAAACTTGGATAGCGAAAAGAGTTGTCGACATTGGATTTGAGGGAAACCCACGAAGTAGGTTTCCCGATTATCCCAAAATGAAGGGCTGTTTTCGGACCAAAATCATTCGTATGTTCGAAGCGGACGGATGGATTTAAGATCAACTGATCCTCCCAAAGCGAAAGTTCGTCGGAGACATAGAACGCATTCGTCATTCTTTTATGAAAACCGGTGGAAGGGCCTCCCAGAAGATTAAAATTATTGAAAGTTTCATTTTGAAATTCGTATTGCCATTTTAAGGTCTGAAGAAATTTTTTGTGGGGAACCAGATAACTAAATCCCAACTTTCCTCCAGTTGAATGATTAAAGTTTTTCACATCGATCACCCCACCGAGAGAAGAAGAGGGATCGGTAAAATGGCTAAAATCATATCGATAATAAGGTTGAAAAAAGAGATTAAAATCTTGCCAACCGACCGATTTAAAATCAGCCCGAAGGGTCGTTAGATTTTTAAGAATATTTTCTTTCGCTTCCGGAGGATTTGCAGGTGCAAGCAAAACCACCTCTTGCTCGGTTGGAGGAACTTCCCGTTTGGAACCAAACCAGTCGGTTGTGAGAGAAAAGTGGATTTTGTCGGTGGGAGATCCTTCCACCCGAACCAAACCGTTCTCACTGAAAAAAGAGTTGTTGTCCCGGACAAAAGTTTGTCCACCGCCAATCGGGATTCCACCGATATCAGCCGGGGTTGTCTTGAATTTATAATTCCCCTTGCTTTGAAGATGCGTATGATCGATCACAAAAGAGATATTTTCAAAACGTTTGGAAAAACCTTCGGTCGTCTTGAGGGTGGTAAAAGATCCTCCCCCTGACGCAAATTCAATCGCCTGTTTTTTCTTCGCTTTCTTCGTAACAATATTGACCGCTCCACCAATCGCGTCAGAACCATATTGGACGGAAGATCCTCCCCGAATAATTTCAATATGATCAATTGCATCGAGTGGAATAGAAGAGAAGTCGACCGCTCCTCCTTGAGCCGTATTAATTTTGACTCCGTCGATTAAGACGGTGACCTGTTCTGCAGTACTCCCTCGAATGGAAATAGTGGAAAGTTGGCCCAATCCTCCAAACTGTTGAACATTGACTCCAGGTTGTTGAGAAAGAATTTCCGGTAAAGTTTTTACCTGATTTTCAAACGGTTTTGGATCGATGACCGTCGTAAAGGCGGAAGGTTTTTCAGGAGAAACTGTTTCAGTAGGAGCGGTAACTTCGATTTCTCCTAAGTTTTCATCTATCTTTTCATTTTCTTGAGCATAGGACGATTTTACAAATAAAAATCCTAACAGAAAGAAGGTAACAATAAATTGAAATTTTATTAGATCTCTTGCGTAAATCATCCAAAATGACCCTTCGACAAGCTCAGGGTGTCCCAATTGGGTAAAAGCGGGACATGGTGAGCGTAGTCGAACCATCAATTTGGATTTACGCAAGAGATCTATTTTATGAATCTCATCTTTAAATTCTCCTCCCCTTAAGGTAAGGGGAGGGGATTTCAAAAAACCACAAAATAAAAAAGCTGCTCGGATGGCAGCTTGAGTACAAAACCTCATAAGCTCAACCCTCTTTCCGCGAAGAGTTTCCTGACTTTCAGGAAATGTGAGTAGTCGATAAGATCAGGTATCCTGACTCTGGGCTTATTTTTTCTCTAGCCTTCCCATCCGCCTATTTATTGAATCAGCGGTCAGTGACTAGAAAATTTACATACCCATTACAGTGGCGGGACCGTCGCAGATTTTCACTGCGTTCCCTTAAACCTTATCGAGTATTCAATTATTTAATTTCAATTACCTGAGTGGGTTAACAAGTAGAGGTTATAAATGTCAAGCACTACCGCCTTCTTTCAATCGTATATCTCGCTAATTGTATGAGCGATTGCTTGATGGGACTATCGGAAAACGTAGAAAGATTCTCTTCCGCCTTCTTTACATATTCAACCGCTTTATCATTGGTATATTGAATTCCTTGGTATTTATCTATGATAGTAAGAATTTTTTTTAGATCTTCTTCTGTCGTAGAAGAATTCTCAAGCGCCTTGTAAACCTGTTTTCTTTCCTCTTCATTACAAATCGACATGGTGCGAATCAGTGGAAGTGTTAATTTTCCCTCTTTTAAATCGGTTCCAACCAACTTTCCGATTTCGCTATTGGAGGAAATATAATCTAAAGTATCATCCGCCAATTGAAACGCCATTCCTACTTGCACTCCATAATTGCGAAGCCTCAACTGATCTGCATCCGACGCTCCTCCTAAAAGTGCTCCAATCTGGGTGGCGGTGGAAATCAGAATAGCAGTCTTATAATAAATAATTTCCAAATAACTTTCTTCGGTCAGCGTTGGATCATTGGATTTGAGAATTTCAAGAACTTCCCCTTCTGTTGTCGCACTCGTTGCCTCTGCAATTAATTTTAAAACTTTAAAATTTCCTTCATTGGCAATAATCGTGGAGGCTTTGCAATATAGGTAATCCCCAACTAAAACGCTCCCCTTGTTTCCCCATAAAGCGTTGGAGGATGGACGCCCCCGTCTCAATTCAGCATTATCAATCACATCATCATGAAGTAAAGTAGCTGTATGAATAAACTCTACCGCACAGGCAAGCTTGATTGCCCTTTCAACGTCATCATTAAATAAGCGAGCCGCCAAAACAGAAAGAATGGGACGAAGACGTTTTCCTCCAGAATGAATAATATGGGAAGCAACCTGCGTGACCATTTCAACAGGAGAGTAAATCATTGCATGAAGAGTTTCTTCCACTCTCTCAAGTTCCTTGCGAATCGGAAAACAAATTGTTTCTATGGAGGAAGGACTAGACATGTAACATTGCGTAACCTATGAGGATTTTATTGTCAAAGGATTTTATTGGCCGGCTCATTCAATCATTTACTCTTGAGATAAAAATTCATAAACAGGAGTGGAAGACAAAGATTCTTCGATACCACGAAACGTTTTCTTGCCCATTGAACAATTTCCTTCAAAAATGACCCCTTCTTGAATAATAAGTGCCGGAGCTTTGATATCTCCCTTTACAGAAGCGGGTGATTTCATTTCAATTCTCTCTTTTGCATTAATATTTCCACGAACTTGCCCACTAATCAGCAAATCTTTCACCTCAATCGTTGCCTCTATCTGCGCATTTTCTCCAATAATCAGATAGCCATCTGAAAATATTTCCCCTCTAAAATTTCCATTGATCTGAACGGTTCCTTCAAATGTTAATTTTCCCTCAAACTGACAACCAGTTTCAAGAATAGTGGTTGGTTCTTCATCCATTGCTTTTAATAATCTTTCTTTTTCTCCAAACATAACCGCTCCTCTCCAAATTTAGCTGACAGCTGAACAATGAAAGCTAGCAACTTAATTTTATAAATAATTTCATATAGTTAAAGCTAACCCATAATTGCATTAAAAATTCGATCCAAATCTTCTTGTGAATAATAATCGATGACTACTTTCCCTTTTTTTCCTTGAGAGTTGATTTTTACCTTCGTCCCTAAAATTTTAGTCATTTCATTTTCAATAAAATTAATTTGAGGATCTTCACTTTTTTCTTTGATCGGTAATTCTTTTTGATCCTTAATTTTATTATTTCTGACCCAATTTTCTACCTCTCTCACAGAAACTTTATCTTCAACAGCAAGCTTTGCGAGCTCAAGCTGCAAACTTTTATCTTCGATACTCAAAATCGCTCTTGCATGCCCCATCGAAAGACGACCTTGCACAATATAATCTTTTATTTCTTCTGCCAAATTAAGCAAACGAACTGAATTGGCAACAGAAGAGCGATCTTTACCAACTTTTTTGGCGCACTCTTCTTGAGTGTAATGATGTCTTTCGATTAATTGCTTATAAGCTAATGCTTCTTCAATTGGATTCAAATCTTGTCTTTGAATATTTTCAATCAATGCCAACTCAAGACTATGATCTTGAGAAGCTTCAATGACAACCATTGGGACTTGAGTAAGTCCAGCCAATTGAGCAGCCTTTAATCGTCTTTCTCCGGCAATTAATTCGTAGCGATCCCCTTCAATTTTTCTAACAATTAAAGGTTGGATAATTCCATTCTCCTGAATTGAATCAGCCAACTCTTTTAAATTTTCAGGATTAAATAATTTTCTTGGCTGCTCTCGATTAGGAACAATCAAATCAATAGGACATAAAAAATAAGGAGAATTTGCCTGCTTATTTTCTCCAGAGGAAGGAATTAATGAAGCCAAACCACGTCCCAAAGCCTTTTGTTGCAACATATTTTCTCCTTAGCTCGCCATAACAGCCTGACTGGCTATAATATTTTCTTTTGTTGCTTCTATAACAGAATGGATTCCGAAAGCTTTATTTAAAACTTCCTTTGTAAAATCAAGATAGGCAATAGAACCTTTTGAATAAATATCATAAAGCAAAACAGGTTTTCCGTGGGATGGACTTTCGCTTAATTTAACATTTCTGGGAATAACTGATCGAAACACTTTATCTGGAAAATATTTTTTTATCTCTTCTGCTACCTGATGCGAAAGATTATTACGAGGATCGAACATCGTTAGAAGAATTCCCTCTATTTCTAAACTTGAATTCAAATTATCTTTAATCATCTTGACTGTTTTTAACAGCTCACTCAAACCTTCTAACGCATAATACTCACATTGAACTGGAACAATCACAGAATTTACAGCGGTTAGGGCATTAATCGTAAGAAGATTTAAAGAAGGGGGACAATCAATAATGATAAAATCATATTGATTTGAAATAGGCTCAATAATTTTTTTTAATCGACTTTCTCTTGAAATTCTTCCAACAAGCTCTAAATCAGCTGCTACTAGATCGGAGTTAGATGGAATAATTTTCAAAAAATTCAATGAAGTAGGAAGAACAACCTCTGACAAAGGAATGTCACTCACCAACGCATGATAAATATTATTTTCAAATTGATTTTTTTGAATTCCCAACCCACTACAGGCATTTCCCTGAGGATCTAAATCAATCAATAGAGTGGAATATTCAGCAGCCGCCAAACCAGCTGCCAAATTCACAGCTGTGGTAGTTTTACCGACACCACCTTTTTGATTGGAGATGGAAAAAATATGCGCCATTGATTTGAAATATTAAAATTTAAAATTATTGTTAAAAATATTTAATAGAGGAAACAAAATAAAGCAATGAGAAAAAAAATATTTTAACTCACCTTACGCGATTTTTTGTAATTTTTTTTAAGTTTATGATATAACGGCAAAAGATCAACGGTTTTAAAGAGAGTTTGATACTATTACAAGATT
>CAZSRQ010000123.1:0-6957 GCA_964609335.1 uncultured Pseudomonadota bacterium | reverse complement strand
TTGAATTTAAAAAAAACCTACCCCATACTCACCCCAAGTAAGTTAATGCACGGGTATAGATTATCGTCAACGATTTGACTTTGTTGCTAACTTTCTGAAATAAAAAGAGGGTAACCCTCAGAAAAGACAATGTTTTTTAGGATTGATCTTTTGGACAAATCTTCAGGATAGATCTTCCCTAGCAGGATCAAATCATCCGTTCCATCGATTGGAATTGATGCAAGAGAGATGAGTCATTGGCTCAGGAAAAAGAGAGAAGCAGATAGGTTCTCGCCTGATCTTTTACCGGTTCTGAAGCCGTCGATCCTTCCTGAATGATTTCTTCGAGAACTTTTTTGGCCTCTTCGTCTTTATGAAGCGACTTCAACACAAAGGCGAGTCTCAAACGGGCCCAATCTTTCAAAAAATTTTTCTGATCGGAAGAGGCTTGCTGATAAACCTGTTCCGCTTTCAACAGATCATTTTTTGCCTGCCAACAGGTTCCGGTTTTTTGATAAACAAGCGACCTCAAAACCCTGTTTTCTCCATAACCGATGTAGGGGGTCAACTCTGCGACCACTTTGTCACAATCTCCCTTTTTTGCCGCGACATCTGCAATTTCGAGAGAAGCCCAAACTCCGACCGTTTTATAGGGATTTTTTTTTCTGATGGTATCGAAAATTTTTTCCTGTGACTCTTCCCCTTTCGCCTCAAAAAGCTGGTTGGCAATCTTTTCGGACTGGCTTTTGTGCAATTCGCGCCAGAAGAGAACCCCCAAACCGACCAGCGCACTGATCGACAAAACGATGACAATTTTGAATCCGTTTTCATATGCCTTGTGATAAAGACGATCGAAAAAAGAGATGAATTGATCCGGCTTTTTTGAACGGTTTTTGGGAATTCGATCATAGGTAGACATGGGAAAAAGCTCCTTGTGGGTGGTTAAACAATTTTATCAAGACGAAACAACTTCTGAATAATTTCTGCATAACTGAATTCTTTATCCGTCTCCAGAATTTCATTTTCCGTTTTTAAAACAATCGACGGATCATGCAAGATTTTTTTTATCATCGCCTCGGTGCACGCTTCAAAGGCAAGTTTTTGTTCATCGGTTAAATCTTTCAACTGGGCAAAGGTTTTACCGATCTCATTCAATCGGATCTGGTTCAATTTTTTGGCAAGCAGATGAAGGGTCGGAGCGGCAAAACGGTTTTTGATCTCTTCGAGAAACAGCTTGGTTTCCTGGATAATAATCGTTTCCGCCTTTTTTGCCTCATTCAGCCGCTCATTCTGATTCGCTTCAATCACCGTTCTTAGATCATCAATATCATAAAGGTAGACATTATAAATCCGGTTGATTTCTGGATCGACATTTCGCGGAACAGAAATATCAATGATAAACATCGGCTTGTTTTTTCTCAATTGCATCGCCGACTCGACCGCTTCCCGCTTCAGGATGTATTTGTCTGCCGCAGTCGAGGCAATGACAATATCCACTTGGGGAAGAGAAAGTGTAAAATCATCGAAATGGACCGGATGTCCTGAAAATTCTGAAGCAAGAGCTTGGGCTTCCTGGAAATTCCGGTTGCTGATCCAGATATCAGAGATGTCATGACTCTTAAGATGCGTCAGTGCCAGTTTTCCCATTTTTCCGGTACCGACCAAAAGAGCGTTGTGGTTTTTCAAATTTCCAAAAATCTTTTCGGCGAGTAATACCGCGGCATAACTGATACTGACCGGAAGAGTCGAGATTTGGGTATCGGTACGGATTTTTTTCGCAATTCTAAAAACATGGTGAAAATAACGGTGAAGATAGGAAAAAACCGTATTCGCTTCGCAGGCGATCCGGTAGGCATCTTTTACCTGACCAAGAATTTGCGGTTCTCCCAAAACCATCGAGTCGAGTCCTCCAGCAACTCTAAAACCGTGCAAAACCGCCTCTTCCTGAAAATGATGATAAAAATGCGAATCAATCTGTTCGAGTGGAACCTGGTGAAAATCGGAAAAAAACTTCTTCAGCTCGGCGATTCCGCCAAAGCTTTCTGTGGTAACCACGTAAATCTCCACCCGATTGCAGGTAGAAAGAATAATCGCCTCTTCAATCAGGGAGATGTTTTTTAAGGCAAGCAAAGCGGTTGGTAATCTCTCAGCCGAGAAAGCAAGCTTCTCCCGAATTTCGAGAGGAGCGGTTTTATAATTGATTCCCACAATTAATAAATTCATAAGAGCAGACTGCCTGAGAAACCTGAATTACACATGTCGAACTTCCAAAAACGTAAATAAAATCACTGCAAAACCCAGAAGAGAAAGCAAAACCCCCCTTTTTCCTCTCCAACCTGCCGAAAACCGAAACTGGAAAAAAAGTGCATAAATCAGCCAAGCGATAATCGACCAGAGCTGGCGCGGATCATCAAAAAAATAAACCCCTTTTACCGATTTTGCCCAGGCAGAACCGGTGATCATCCCCAAAGTCAACAGGATAAAACCGACGGAAAGCGCCTTGTAATGCATTTGATCGAGCAGGTCGAGTGAGGGAAGCCGGTCAAAAAAGGAGAAAATCTTCTTGTTTTTCAACTGGAATTCCTGAAACAGAAAAAGAATTCCCAAAATAAACGAGAGAAAAAAAATCGAGAAAGATAAAAATCCCAACACAATATGAACCGACGCCCAGGGGGAATACAACAGTCCCGAATTCCCAAGATAATTTTCTGTCGTAAAATGAGCCAGGGTATAGAGGATGAGAATCGCCGGCAGAAACAAGGCTCCTGCCAATTGCAGCGGATATCTTAAACAGATCAGCAAAAACAGTCCCGATAAAATCCAGGCACTAAAAAAATAGGAATCGGCCGATTGAAGCAGAAACGGATACCCAACTTTGAGAAAATGGATTGCAACCCCAACGCTTTGCAGAACAAATCCGAGCAGAGACAAACGATGCGCCATTTTCAAAAGAATCTTTTTCTGAAAAACAAACTGGGAAAAATAGACCAGGCTGGTGATTGCGTAAACGACAAAACTGAGAGTGATCATTCTGTTTTCCATTATTTTTTATCCATGAGAAGTTGAGAGATCTTCTCTCCAAAATATTTCTCCAATATTTTTCTGACCAGAACCCTATCCTCTTCTTTCATCGCATTCAGCAACGCTTCTTCATATTGATCAAAAAACGGAATCAATTGATCTTTCTTTTTTTCTTCTATCAAAATCAGTCGAAGCTTTCGAAATAACTTTAGGAACGGTTCATATTCGGCACCAAAAGCGAGCTCCAGCTTTTCACGAATCTTTTTCGATAAAAAGGGGGCTGATCCGGCAGTCGAGATCGCAATCAAAAGATCTCCTCTTACCACCTTGGCCGGAATAATAAAATCACATTCATCCGGTTGATCGACCGCATTGAACAGGATGTTTCTCTCTTTTGCCTCTTCATGAATCTGACGGTTAATTTCAGGATGATTCGTCGCCCCAAAAACCAGAAATGCCTCTTCCAAATCCCCTTTCTGGTATTCTTTCTGAACCAAAGATATTTTTTCTTCCCGAGACAACCTGACCAACTCCGGATGAAATCGGGGTGAAACAACGGTGACACAAGCCTCCGCCTGCAAAAGAGCGATCAGCTTCTGTTGGGCGACCGTTCCCCCTCCTACCACCACTATTTTTTTTCCGCGGACATCAAGATTGATCGGATAATATTTCATATCAAGAGGTCGATATGTAAAGACTTTTCATCGAAAGAGTCAATGGGGATTGAATAACGGTTTTGAATTGACGATTGCATTATTTTTTTTGCTGGATTATCCAAATAAAAGATTCATTCAACCCACATTGGAGGCGAATATGTCAGAACATGTCAAACAGGCAACCGATGATAACTTCCAGACCGAAGTTCTCAAAAACAATCTCCCCGTTTTAGTCGATTTTTGGGCTGAATGGTGTGGTCCTTGCCGGGCCATTGCACCGCTGGTCGATGCTTTGGCGGGCGATTATGCAGGAAAATTCGCTTTCTATAAAATGAATGTCGATGAAAACCAGAACACCCCTGCCCAGTTTGGAATTCGAAGTATTCCGACTTTAATCGTTTTGAAAAATGGGCAAAAAGTCGATCAGGTGATCGGTTCTGTTCCAAGAACCACTTTGGAAGATTTGATCAAGAAGCATTTATAGCGATTTTGGGGGCGCATTACCGTGCGCCCCTCCATTTTTTCAAAACATAAACCTTCGCATCCTCACATTCATCAACAAACCGACCGCAATCATCATGGTCATGAGAGACGATCCACCATAGGACATCAGCGGGAGAGGAACCCCGGTCAGCGGCATTAAACCCAACACTCCGCCCAGATTAATGACGATATGCCAAAAAAACAGGCCGACAATTCCAATCGCCAAAAGTGCTCCAAAAGGATCTTTTGTTTTCGAGGCGGCATCGACTCCCAGTAAAAGAAAAAGAGTCATCACGACCAAAAGAACGGTCGTTCCTATAAATCCCCATTCTTCTGCCAGAACAGCGAAAATAAAATCGGTATGCCGTTCGGGTAAAAATTTCAACTTATTGATGTTTCCCTTTAAAAACCCCCGTCCGACAATCCCACCGGAGCCAACGGCAATTTTTGATTGGACCAGATGATAACCTCTCCCCTGCTTATCCACTTCGGGATTCATAAAGGTGCGAATTCTTTCTTTCTGATATTCTTTCAGGAAAAAGTGATATCCCCCCACTCCGATCAGAAGAGCCAGAATTCCAGCGAGAATAAAAATTCTCAACTTTACTTTCAAAAAGAAGGTAATCGTCACAAACAGTAAAACGAAAAACATCGAACTTCCCAAATCTTTTTGCAACAAAACAAGTGAAGTCGGAAGAGCAAGCAACAACAACGGCATCAACAACTGTTTGAGAGAATATTTTCTTTCGAGCGAATGCGAAGAATAATATCTGGCCAAAATGACAATAAAAAACAGCTTCGCTATTTCAGAAGGTTGAAAAGAAAAGCCGGCAAGAGTAATCCAGTTTTTTTGGCCGGCGACGCTTCTTCCCATGACAAAAATCAGCGAAAGCAACGACAAGGAAAATAGGTAAAGCGGATAAGCCCATCTCTCAAGAAAATGGTAATCAAAAATGGTCATTGCAAACAACGCGATCAGTCCCAATATGACCCAGACAAATTGGGATCGAAAGAGGGATGGAACTCCGGGATCCATTACCCGATAAGTCGCGCTATAGAGATTGATGAATCCGATGGCAATCCAGACCATCAAAAGCGCAAAAACTCCCCAGGGAAAATGGGCAAAAACTTTTTTTCGCACCGTTGAAAGTTTTACATGGCTCATAAATGGTTGAGTTTCCCTAAACCGCTAACCTTTCAAAATCCTCCAAAATTTCTTTTGCATGTTTTTTGGGAGAAACATTCAAGTAAATTTTCGCAATTTTCCCCTCTGGATTGATCAAATAAGAAATTCTTTTGGTAAACAAAAAACCTTTTGCCCCATAAGCCCGGATGATTTCCCGGTCCGGATCGGAAAGAAGCGTGTAGGGGAGTTTGTATTTGGATGCAAATCGGGCATGACTTTCAACCTTGTCATGACTCACACCGATCACCTCCATTTTTGTTCTCAATTCATCAAAATGATCTCTCAACTGACACGCTTCAATCGTACAACCTGGAGTGTTGTCTTTCGGATAAAAATATAAAAGAATCCATTTTCCCGAATAATCTTTTAAATAATGAATTTTACCATTTTGATCATACGCCTTAAAATCAGGTGCTTTGCTGTTTTCAGTCAGTTCCATAGATTCGCTTTCTCCAAACCGTTTTCTGCACCGGTTTTGGTTTTATTTTCTTTGCCGTAATTATGATAAATTTCAAAATATTTTTGAATCACCTTTTTGGCAACCGGTGCCGCCGCAGATCCACCATGCCCTCCATGTTCTACAATGACGGCAACCGCAATCTCCGGATTTTCAACCGGAGCAAATGACACAAACCAGGCATGATCTTCGGTTGCACGCGAAGTCGCTTTTCTTCCAAAATTGTCATAGTTGACCACTTGGGCAGTGCCGGTCTTTCCCCCGATCGCAATACCGGGAATGGCACTCCGATGGGCGGTTCCCGAGGGATCTTGTACAACACCCGACAGGGATTTAAACAGGATATTCCAGTTCTCCTCTGTCAGAGAACTCTTGGCTTGGTTTGTGACCGGATTTGCCTCTTTTACCAGATCCCCATTGGGAAGAACAATTTTATGAATCAGGGTCGGCTTGATCATCTTTCCCTCACTTGCAATCCGAGCCATCATCAACGCACTTTGAAGCGGGGTCACCAGATTATACCCTTGGCCGATCGAGGCGGAGAGCGTATCACTCACACTCCACTCCTCTTTCTTGGTTTTTCTTTTCCATTCGGTGTTTGGAGAAAGTCCGGATCTCTCAAAATCAAGCTCAATACCGGTTTGCTCCCCGAACCCGAACAGTTTTGCATAATGGTAAATCTTGTCGATTCCCAACCGTTCCCCCATTTTATAGAAATAGACATCACACGATTGGACAATCGCATGATAGAAATCGATCGAACCATGCCCTTTTGATAACCAGCAACCAAACTTCCGATTTCCCATCTGATAATATCCAGGACAATTCACTTTTTCATTCGGTTTCACCACCCCTTCGGCCAGAGCCGCCAACCCTGTAATAATCTTGAAGGTGGAACCGGGTGGATAGGCTCCCTGAATGGTGCGATTGAGAAGTGCCTTATGCTCATCCCGGTTTAAATCAGCCCAATAGGATCTGGAAAAATTTGAAACAAGATTTTCCGGATTATACGAGGGTTTGCTGACCAGTGTATAAACCTCGCCGGTCCGGACATCGATTGTCACCACCGCCCCGACATGATCCTGCAGCACTTCATAGGCAAGCCGTTGCAGATCACTATCAATGCTTAAATAGATATTTTCTCCTGCCGTGGGCAAAAATGATTTTAAATCCTT
>CAZSRQ010000122.1:0-6975 GCA_964609335.1 uncultured Pseudomonadota bacterium | reverse complement strand
AGGAGATCCGATATGTCGAAGAAGTTAGTCGTATGGGCTTTGGCCTTGAGTTTAGGATTTGCTGGTTTGAGTTCTTCTGTTTTCGCGGACGATGCAAAAAAGAAAGAGGCGACAAAAACCGAAGTAAAAGCTGAAGCGAAAACCGAACCAAAAGCAGAAGAGTCCTGTCACAAAAAAGTGAAAAAATCTAAAAGCTGTCATCGTAAAGTGAAAAAAGGTGAAAAAGTAGAAGAAATTCCAACCGAGCCATCACCCGATGCAAAAACCCCTGAAAGAAAATAAGTTATAATAGATAATAAGTTGTTTGAATTTTGAGATCCTCCTAGATTTCTTTTAGAAAGATTCTGGGGGGATTTTTTTTGAATCAGATGAAAGGTTAGCTTAAGCCTCTGTTTCTTTGAGTTTACGGAGTGAGTGAAGCTGTTTGTATCTTTTTATTTCAGGATTTGCCAACGCCTCAGTCTCAGTAATCTGATTTTTTGATAGCCGAGATCTGTATTGATTTTCCAACCGCTGATATTCTTTTTCAGTTTCATTGATAGCCATATCGATGAGTTCATTTTTAGCTTCTGCTTCTGAAAGTAAAGGAGAGGTTTTTAGCTCCCCTTCCTCACTAATGAGCTCCTTTACTTGTCCAAGTAATTGAGCTGGAAAATTGAGCATAAGGTCTTCTTGCTTTAAATAATCATATCGATAAAAAAGTTTTAGGTTTGGATAGGAACTATAAAATTCTCTGATTCTAGAAAGAGCTCCTTCTTTATCCCTTTCAGTTCTTTTCCCACTTAAAGTCTTTTTGGCTCTGTCTGTTGTATCGAGATTATCCCAATCAGTCTTCCAGAGAAGTTCATTTGTTTTGCCCTCAACCATTGAATCAAGCAATATTTCTGTAATTTGCCTTCTGATTGAGTGAGTAAAGTTTGTAAACATTTCTGCTTTTATTGCCAGTTTTGTATCAGCAAAACGACTCATTGTTTCTCTAGAAGCAAATCTTTGATGAATAGAACCGATCTGTTTGACAATACTCGAACTGATTGAAGTGAAAAATCCTCCGGCCGTTTTTCCATAAAGGCTTTGATTTGCTTCTGCCAAACCTTGCCTCCAGATAAGATCCTCCATTTCAGCTTCTGTGCGTTGCCGCATTTCTATCACTGGATCGTTGTTTTCGGTTTTAAAATGAACGACAGTAGAGTCAACCAAGTCGACAAGCAAATCTGCGGTAGCTGTAATACCTACTCCAAGAAGTATGGCGGACCCTAATACTCCCCCCTTCGAAGCGAGTGCGCTCCCCTCTGTTAAAGCGGCAAAACGGGCTCCGAGGCGACTGAATAATTTGGCTCCCCAGCTCTCGGCATTATTCATGCAATAAAAAGTGTAAAGACCCAGAACCAGCGAAGAGAATTTGTTTCCTCTTTCTCCCATTTGAAAGGTTTGTAGGCCGGGAATATTTCCCAAAGTGGCACCTAAAAGTGGAGAGGTGAGAGCGTTAATGGCGAGTGTTGTAGGAAACCCTCTGGCTGTATTTAAAACATTATAATTGAAAGAATAATTTAAGGTTCCCATCGAAGCCCAGCGGAGAGCCTGCGTGCCATATTTTAAGGCGTACATGGAACCTACACCTACCCCCATATTAATCGGTAAATAGAATTTTTGGGGAAGCTCAGGGTATTTATTGACCAGATATCCGCTCACTCCAAAATGAGCTAATGTGTTGGCAGCAAATATCCAAGGAGAGGCATTTAGAGTCGTAGTCTCTGCAGCTGAAGTTGGAGTTGTGGGGCCGGTAACTGTTGCCATAAATAACTTTATTCGTAGGGTTTAAAGCATCTAAAACACTGCATTAATTATCGGCAATTTGGCGGCAAATGTTGCGTTTTAATTTACGAAAGCAGGTCTGGAGATAAAGGAACGAACGGGAGCAGCCACTGTTGCAGGGGAAGAGCTTAACTGGCCTGTAACCGCTGTAGAAACCGGTGTTCCAGAGTATCTAAGAACAGAATCGATGATAGAGTTAGCTGGATTGAAAATATAAGTATCATACCACGGTTTTGCGGTTGCCTGAGCAAGGGTGATTGGGAAAGCAAGGCTCGTAGATTGGTTTGGATTTGTGATAGTTGGGTCGGGGGTTATTTGAGAGGCAAGTATAGTTTCATCTGCTTCGGGATCTACGACTGCTGCTGGTTGGGCAACGGGTGGTGACACCGGTATTGTTGCAGGAGATTGGGCTATAATAGGTGCAGGTTGTCCTCCGCCTGGCCCTGGCTTATTGTCACCGCAGACGAGAGAGGTAAAGTTGAATTTGGGTTTTCCAACATAGTCCTTATGAACTTCGCCTTTTGCATATTTTTCTATTTTTGGTTTTTTGGGGTTCGAATTATCGATGATAATTTTCTTTCCAAAAACCTCATCCCCTATATTTTTAAAAGTAACAGAGTCATGTCGATAAGTTACTCTTCCACTCAAAAAAAGATAAGTCAAAGAAGGGGTAACTCCTCGACGAGTATCTATGACAGGCTGCTGAGGTTGAGCAAAAATCGATCGTGCGTAATTGACCGGTTTGATGGCGAGATCTAACAACATGGTTAAAGTTTGAAATGGGGAATGCCAAACTTTTTCCTGAGCATTTTGTGATTTTAAATACTTATCTACGAATTGTTGTTTTAATAATTCCTTTTGGTCAACCGGTTTTCCATCAGGGCCTGGTATTGTATCTGCAAGACCATTTTGGCCACATTGATGTCTTCCTGCTTGATTAATTTGTTTCTCGATATCTCTTTCGAAGAGGGTTTTGGTTCCTTTAGCGACATGATAGAGAGCAACAGCTTCATTCACAACCAAGTCTAAAGCTAAAACATTTAAGACACGTTCTAATGTAATTAAATTTTCTGGCATATAAAATTAAACCTTTGGCTGATTTTTTATGGAACCATTCACTTCGTTAGGAGTAGTATCGCGATTTCTCCCAAAAAGTTGCTACCCGATCTGACAGTTTTTTTAAAACCTGTTAAATTTTGCAGTTTTTAAAGCTGTCTAAACCTGATAAAAATTTGTAAAATATGTTTAATTTCAGTAAGTTAGATTAAAAAAAAATCAAAAAGAATATTGTGTGATTGTCGGTTTGTGGGATAATTATTTTATGCTTACACAGACACATGACATCCGATTCACTCAAATCGTTATTTTACTCACCTTGATTGTTCTCTCTTTCGCACTCATGATTCAGCCTGCAAAAGGGGAGGAAAGAATCGAGTTTGGCTCGATCAACAAGATTAAAAAAGTGAACGTGCCGGCCCAGATCAAGGAGATCAAGGTCAATTTGGATCAGGCCTCGCAAACGATCGCCAATCATGACTATTACGGAACCAAACCTTATCTCGATCGGGCGATTCTCCTTTTTCAGGGAATTCAGCAAGCGGGAAAGGCCGGAGGCTCTGGAATGCAGGCGAGTCTCAATAAAATCGAGAGCGATATTTTCATCACGCATCAACAGATGATTTTAGGCCAAAGAAAAAGAGAGATGGAAGCAAAGTCGGTTTTTCGCAAAACCCAACAAAAACAGGTCGACTCGAATTCCCATTATTACGATTTGTGGAGTCGAGACATGCGATATTGGGAGCCGGATTGATAAAAGAAGAATACAGAAGAGAGAATACAGGAATCAGGAGACAGAAATCAGAAGAAGGTGCTTTTTGTTCTGTATTCTGCATTCTGTATTCTGTATTCTGTCTCCTGTCTCCTTCCTCAAGAGCATCCCATCGAATTCCCACAATTTAGACATTTGTAACAGGCACCATTTCTTACCGTAATATGTCCGCAAAGATCGCAGAAGGGGGCATCTCCCATCATCCCTGAAAGATGATCGCTTAAGGCGTTGTTTGAAATATCCCCGTCTGGTTTCTGATTTTCAACCACGGCGAGTTTTGGAGCTGCTCCCTGTATTCCTTTTGCCCCTCCTTCTTGAGGGTGAGCGTGGGATGATATTTCTTTAGTCTTCGTCTGCTGCTCAAGCAGGGCTTGTTGTAGCAACTCCCCATCCGCCGGCTTTACCTGGACGAAATCGGTTCGGCCGAGATATTCCATCCCCAAAACCCTGAAAATGTAATCGATGACCGAGGTGGCGAATTTGATATTGGGATGATCGACAATTCCTTGAGGCTCAAAACGGGTGAAGGTAAAACAGTCGACATACTCTTTGAGTGGAACGCCGTATTGAAGTCCGAGGGAGACAGCGATCGCGAAGCAGTTCATCATGCTTCTAAACGCGGCTCCTTCTTTGTGCATATCGATAAAGAGTTCGCCCAGGTTTCCATCGGAATATTCACCGGTTCTCAAATAAACTTTATGTCCGCCCACCCTTGCTTCTTGGGTAAATCCGGATCGCTTGACCGGCAAACGGCGTCTTTTCAACTCTGGTTTCTTTGGCTCTATTTTCCCAGCTTCTTTGCTCTCCGTCTCTTGTTTCTCGTTTTTAGTTCCGCTGGAGAGAGGTTGAGAAAGTTTGCAACCATCGCGGTAAAGGGCAACCGCTTTCAGACCGAGTTTCCATCCCTGAAGATAGATTTCTTCGATATCTTCTACGGTCGATTCGTGGGGGAGATTGACGGTTTTACTGATTGCACCGGAGATAAACGGCTGGGTTGCTGCCATCATTCGAATGTGACTCATCGGAGGGAGAAAACGTTCACCGGTTGCGCCGCATTTGTTGGCGCAGTCGAATACCGGAAGATGTTCGGGTTTCAGGTGAGGAGCTCCTTCGATGGTCATTCGTCCTGAAATAACCGCGTTTGCCGCATTGATTTCTTTTTCAGTAAAACCCAATGCTTTTAAAAGATTGAACGATGGATTTGAATAGTCATTTTTTGTGAATCCGAGTCGTTCAATCGTCGGAGTGCCGAGGATATAAATATTAAAAGCCTGGGAAAGTTCGAAGACCGACTCTAGCTTATTTTCAATGAGACGAAGATCCTCCTCAGAAAAACCTTTTGCTTTCAAGGTTTCATTATTGATGAAAGGAGCAGCTCTCAAACTGGAGGTTCCGCGAACATAAGTAATTATCTCAGAAATTTGGGTTGGATTATATCCAAGCCTTTTCAGTGCCGGAGGAATCGATTGATTGATGATTTTAAAATATCCTCCGCCTGCCAGTTTTTTGAATTTTACCAACGAAAAATCAGGTTCGATTCCGGTGGTATCGCAATCCATCAAAAGACCGATCGTTCCGGTTGGGGCAAGAACGGTTGCTTGTGCGTTTCGGTATCCATGCTTTTCACCGAGCTTGAGCGCGTTATCCCAATCTTCTCGGGCCGCTTTTAAAATATTTTCGGGACAATTCGAGTCGATTTGATAGGAAGCATCGCGATGCATTTGAATGACTCCGAGCATCGAATCACGGTTTTTCTCAAAACCAGGAAACGGTTTTTTTTCGGCGGCCATTTCGGCGGAGACTTTGTAAGCATGCCCACAAAGAATGGCGGTTAAACCGGCGGCGATCGATCTTCCCTGATCGGAATCATAGGAGATTCCGAGTTGCATCAAGATGGAGCCGAGATTGGCGTAGCCAAGGCCGAGAGGTCGATAGTCGTGGGAGTTTTTAGCGATGATGCTGGTTGGATAACTGGCAAAATCGACCAAAACTTCTTGGGCGATGAAAAAGATTCGAATTGCGTGGCGATATCCATCGACATCAAAACTACCATCTTCATTCAAGAACTTCGCAAGATTGATTGAAGAAAGATTGCAAGCGGTATCATCTAAAAACATATATTCAGAACAGGGATTTGATCCATAAATCTTGTCGCTGTTTTTAGAGGTATGCCAACGGTTGATCGTGGAGTCGTATTGTAATCCGGGATCAGCGACCGCCCAAGCAGCGTCACAGATCTGTTTGAAGAGCTCTTTTGCCTTGAAAGTTTCGCAGGTTTCGCCAGTGGTTCTAAAAGTGGTGCTCCACTCTTTATCTTCTAAAATGGCGTTCATGAATTCATCGGTGACTCGAATCGAGTTGTTCGAATTTTGGCCGGAAACGGTGTGATAAGCTTCTCCGTTGAAATCGGCTGGATATCCGGCTGCGATGAGTGCGGCGACTTTTTTTTCTTCTTTTACTTTCCAGTTGATGAAATCGATGATTTCCGGATGATCGATGTCGAGAGTGACCATTTTAGCGGCTCTGCGGGTGGTTCCACCCGATTTTGTGGCGCCAGCCCCTTTATCTAATACCTCGAGGAAACTCATGAGACCCGAAGAGGTTCCACCGCCGGAGAGTTTTTCTTGTCTTCCACGAATTCGGGAAAAGTTACTGCCGGTTCCGGATCCAAATTTGAAAAGACGCGCCTCGTTTTTCGCCAGTTCAAAAATGCTCATCAAATCGTCATCGACTTTTTGAATAAAACAGGCAGAGCATTGGGGAAACTCGTAAGAATTTTTGGTCTCTTCGATGGTGTCGGTGGCCGGATTCCAGTAAAAATTTCCACCCGAACCTTGAACGCCGTATTCGTGCCAGAGACCACAGTTGAACCAGACCGGTGAATTGAATGCGCCTCGTTGGGTGATCAGAAAATATTTCAATTCATCTTCAAAGTTTTGCGCATCTTCGGCGGTGGCGAAATAACCTCCCAAAGTTTCAGCCGCTTTTCGAATGGTGTGAGCCAATCGGTGAACCACCTGTTTGGCGCTGGTTTCATGTCCGGTTTCAGGAACTCCCGCTTTGCGAAAGTATTTCGAAACCATGATGTCGACGGCGAGCTGACTCCAATCGGCTGGAGCTTCAACATTTTCCATTTTGAAGACGATCGATCCATCGGGGTCAGAAATGACCGAGCTCCAATTTTTATAAACCACCTGGCTAAAAGGATCTTTCCCTTTTTTGGTAAATTTTCGTTCAATTTTAAGCCCATTTTTTGAACTCAGTGACCGTTCTTGGGTAGATTTTTGACGGACAATGCGAGCTTTTAAATCGGCAGATTCGACGGCCATATTTTT
>CAZSRQ010000121.1:0-6996 GCA_964609335.1 uncultured Pseudomonadota bacterium | reverse complement strand
TATAAAGTGTTTTTCCTGCTTAAATTTGAATTTCTTTTGTGAGTTTGCCTTGACTCAACTCTTTCGTGGCAGCCACGATAGAGGAATATGATTCTGCTTTTTCTGCCAAATAAACTGAGTCAATCTCTTTTCCTGAATAAATTGCTTTATTCTCCGCTCCTTCTACTTTCAACATCCCGAGTGAACCTTTATTGAAGGTTCTAAAAATAGAGTGGTCGACTAAAATATAAGTTCCTGGAACTTCAACTTTAAATTCAACGATTGCCGACCCTCCAGCGGGAACTATCGTCGTCTGAACATTTTCCTGAAAAAAACTTCCTCCCTCAATGAAAACTTTGTCGAATACCTCTCCGATGACATGAAAACTACTCACAAGATTAGGGCCGCCATTTCCAACAAACAATCGAACGGTCTCTCCTACTTTTGTCTTAATCGCTTTATCTCCGATTAATGATCCTTCGGAGCCATTGAAAAGAACATAAGTTGCATTTTCTTCGATCGCCTTTTGCATATCAAACGGCTGCAATCCTTTTTCATGATATTTGCCAACCGTATAAAAATCCCCCTGCATCACATAAAATTCTTTATCGACCGGGGGAAGACCTTGAGGAGGTTCAACTAAAATCAAACCGTACATTCCATTCGCGATATGCATACCGACTGGCGCTGTTGCGCAATGATAAACATACAAACCCGGATTCAGGGCTTTAAATGTAAATTGAGACTCATGACCTGGCGCTGTGAAGGTGCTAGTAGCTCCACCACCAGGGCCCGTGACAGCATGCAAGTCAATATTATGAGGCATTTTATTATCGGGATGATTTTGAAGATGAAACTCAACGGTGTCACCTTGTCTCACGCGAATAAATTTGCCAGGGACAGAACCTCCATAAGTCCAAAAAGTATAATCCACTCCATCTGAAATTTGTTTAGTCACCTCTTTGACCTCTAGTTTTACCACTACTTTAGCGGGATGATTTCTTTTGATTGGTGCAGAAACATTCGGCG
Source organism: uncultured Pseudomonadota bacterium (assembly GCA_964609335.1). GTDB lineage: Bacteria > UBA10199 > UBA10199 > JADFYH01 > JADFYH01 > CAZSRQ01. Next base: position 5,988 of record CAZSRQ010000121.1, on the reverse strand, counting down.
CATCCGTAAGTTCTGCTTGGATCGGATCACCTATCGGAGGACCAAAATCTCCTTTAGCGGAGCCGCCGGTTTCTTTGAAATTTGATGATCCATTTTTTGACTTGCTGCAGGCCACCAGGCCAACAACGAGCAGTAAAGCCAAAAACATTTTCGAAAAGGTATTCATAATCATCCTTTCTTTATCCCCCTCGGGGACGAGCTGGTTAAAAACCTGAGCGACTTGCCGCGGAATCTTGGGTCCAGGGCTTGCTCTGTGGTTCATACCTTTGATTGAAATTTAATTCGATAATAAAATTCTGCCAAAGCCTGGGGTAAAAGTTCTACCCGAGGCAGTATTTTAAAATTTTTTAACCCCAACATTCTCGGCAAATAATGCTTTGCTTGGCTATCAATCGCCAACGTATAGAGTTGAACTCTCTGCGTATGCATTTCTCGAATAGCCTGACGAATATCTTGAATGCCATATTCTCCCTCATATCGATCGTAATCATTCGGTTTGCCATCGGAAAGCAGTATAACCCACCTTTGCCGACTTTTCCTTTCAGATAAAATTTTTGTTGCATGACGCAACGCTGGCCCAATACGAGTATAAGCCGCTGAATCAAGTCCTCCCAAACGGGCTTGGCCCTTCAACCAAGAGTCACGAAAAGTTTTTAAATGAAGATAGTCACAACAATTTCTCGTGCGAGAAGAAAAAGCATCGATTTGAAAAGAGTCTCCCAATTCATGCAAAATTTCTCCGAACAAACAAACCGAGTTTTTTTCAACTTCAATAATTCGTTGATCTTGTGTAAAAGAGTCGGTTGATAAACTTCGATCTAAAAGTATGATTAACGATAAGTCACGATAGGTTTTCTGAGAATGAAGATAGATATTTTCAGAACCGTTTTTTCCTGCCCTATAATTCGCGTAATTTTCAACCAAAACATCAATATCAATTTCTTCTCCTTCTTTTTGTCTTTTTAGCAGTTCATTCTCAGACCATAATTTTGAAAACTGTTTTTTCATTTGAGAAAAAGTGATCGCAAATTTCTGAAGAACTTTAACTCGATAACTCTGATCTGTTTTTTGGGGAATCTGGGGATAAACCTTGCAATGCTTTTTTCGATATTGCTGTTTACCGCCATCCCACTCGTCATAAAGTTCATAGCTCTCTTCCGAAGTAAATTCTTTGCTTTCGGTCAATGTTCCACTGGATAAAAAATCGGCTCTCAAAATAGAATGAGTAGGTTGATCGACTCGAATGAGCTGCCGAAGATCGAGTTCGCTCAGCGCCTCTTCATGATTTTCTAAATGATCTTCCCCATCTAAATCGCGCCAATTCCCCTGAAATTCTTCTAAGGTTTCCACCTTTTCAAAATTGTGGCCCAAAGTGTAATCTTCGATCGATTTTGAGTCTATTTCTAGAATTTCAACCTCTTCTTTGGGTTGTGCAACTTTTTCTGTTTGAATCTCATTTTTTAAGGTTTCAGACCTGAAAGGTAAATTTGTATTTTCAATAACGGCTGGATTCGATTTCATCCAACGACCCCAAAGAAAATGAGGATTTTTTTGAAGCGATTTTTTTAGTCTTTCATATACAGAACAAAGCTGAGGATACTGATAAAAAAGCTCTTCAAGAACAGCGTGGTTGCTCAACTCCGCCTTCTGGCGCGCTTCTAAAAGTGAGGCAACGTTTTCAGAAAAAAAATTAAACTGAAGTTCTTTCTGAACTGCAAGATAAGCGACACGAAAACGATAAAAATCTTCATTTTCTTGACGATCATTGCCCGATGAAAATGAGTTTGGAAGAAAAAAAACCTCGTCTCGCCAACCCCCTTCTTCTTCTGCGGCAGTGATTTCTATTGATTTCCCAGTGAGCGACTTTGCCAAAATACCGAGAGGAGTTTTCATCTCTTCTAAAAAAACTCCCCCCTTGCTCTCGAACTCGAACGCTTTTTTTCGGGCATGGGATTTTTTGAAAAAAGAAACGAATTTAGCAAATAAAGCTTGATCAAGTTCCATAATCTAAAAAATCAAGTAACTACTCAGCTCGTCCAAAATTACTGTCATTCCTGCAGGCTTTTGGGCACCGTGCCTTGCCGGCAGGCAGGGGAATCCCCCTCATTCAATTGTTGAGTAGGGGGATCCCCGAAAAAACCTTCGGGGATGACAATCATTGGGAATGACCTGAGTAGTTACAAAATCAAACTGACTAAATCTTTTAACGCTTTCAAAATTTCTCGATCATCGGTCAAAGGTTCGGCAATTGCCACTTCACAGGAAAGCCGAGGGGGCAATCCTGCATGAATCAGTTTCGCGGCATCTACCAATAAACGGGTAGAAACTGATTCTGCCAAACCTAGTTCAATTAAGTTTCGAATTTTTCCTGCAATTTGAACAAGCGATTTTGCCTTTGCTTGATCAATTCCACTCTCTTGACAAATAATTTCAATTTCAATTTCTTTGGATGGATAATCAAAATGCAAACTAATAAAGCGCTGACGCGTAGAAGGTTTGAGCTCTTTAAAATTTCTTTGATAGCCAGGATTAAACGAGGCGACAAGCATGAAAGAAGGAGGTGCTTTAAGCGTCTCGTTGTGGCGCTCTAAATAAAGTTCTCGGCGATGGTCGGTGAGAGAATGAAGAACGACTAACGTATCAGGGCGAGCCTCTGCAATCTCATCGAGATAAATTATTTTTCCTTCTCGAACTGCGCGAGTGAGTGGACCATCTTGCCAGTAAGTCTCTTGTCCTTTCAGTAAATATCTTCCCAATAAATCAACCGCAGAAGTGTCATCATGACACGAAACGGTGATCAGCTCCAAATCAAGCTTTGCGGCCATATGCTCTACAAAGCGCGATTTTCCTGTTCCCGTTGGCCCTTTAAGCAATAAAGGGAGTTGGTGTCGATAAGCGTGTTCAAAAACTTCGCATTCTTTTTGAATAGGACGGTAATAGGGAAGTTTTTTTTGAATATTGAGCGCCTCTACTGAAGCATTCATTGGATCTCCATTCCAATCGCTTCATCCTTAGGGGTTCCATAACGAATAAAGTTGGCAATATATAAAATAATTCCAAGCGTAAAAAGTGCCGCCGCCAACAAGACTCCAATAAAATGGACGGAGATTTCTTTCTGAACTACCATAAAATCAAGCCCCAACTTTCTCTCGAGGTAAACTTGGGAAATACCTGCTACAGCGAGTGCGCCGGTCATCCCAACCATTCCGATATTACTGAGCCAAAAAGCGAGCAACCCAGACAGGGTGTTCCAGAGCTTGCGTCCAGACCACAGGGGAAGCGCATAGCTAATCATCGCCAGAACCAACATGGCATAAGCTCCCCAAAAAGCCATATGACCATGCATCGCAGTAATCAAGGTTCCGTGGGTCCATTGGTTGACTTGAGGAAGAGTGTGCGCAAAGCCGAGAAAGCCAGCTCCCACAAACGACATAATCGCACATCCTAAGGTCCAATAGAGGGCAACTTTGTTGGGATGATTCCGTCCGCTTTTGCGATACATCGAAATGGCAAAGAGAGACATCCCTAAAAAAGCGAGAGGCTCTAAAGCAGAAAAGATCCCTCCAATCCAAAGCCAATATTTCGGTGTGCCGATAAAATAATAATGATGGCCCGTTCCTAAAACTCCAGAGAGAAATGTGAGACCAATGATGAGATAAAGCCACTTTTCAATCACTTCGCGATCGACCCCTGTTAGTTTGATGAGAAGATAGGCAAGGATAGAACCCATGATCAGTTCCCAAACCCCTTCGACCCAAAGATGAACCACCCACCAGCGAAAATAAGAATCAAAAGTTTGGTTATTAAAACCGATCATTCCTGGAAGATAAAGAAGGGCTGCAGAGAGAAGCCCAAAAAACAGAACAAGGCTGGTGGTCGAATGTTTTTTTCCTTTCCAGACTGTCATGCCGATATTGAAAAGAAATGTTAAAACATTCACTACAACCAAATAATCAAGTGGCCGAGGAATTTCGAGAAATTTTCTCCCTTCCCACCAATTAAAATGAAAACCGATAATTGCAATCACTCCGACCACAATGAGCGAAACAAGTTGAAACAGACCGAGCGGAAGAGAGTATAGCTCTCGGTCCGCCTCATCGGGGATAATAAAATAGGCCGAGCCCATAAAACCGGCCAATAACCACACCACCAATAAATTGGTATGAGTCGCTCGCGCAGCATTGAAAGGAATCCACTGATGTAATACATCAAAGCCAATTCGCGCAAAACCCATAATGAATCCATAAATAATTTGTAAACTCAGCAGAAGCATACAGGTGGCGAAAAACCAATAGGCAAGTTTTTGAGATTTGAATTTCATAATTTTCCCTTTCTTATTTCAACTCGGATAAATAGCGCACAAGCTGATCAATTTCAGAATCGGTTAAAGGAAGTTTTGGCATAGCCGTTCCTGGTTTTACAGCTTGAGGATCACGAAGCCATTGATTGAGATAAGAAGAATCAAGGCGGGAGCCGACTCCATCAAGCGCGGGGCCAACGTTGCCCCCTTGTCCTCCCACTGAGTGGCATGCAGAACAAACCTGGGTAAATTTTTCTGGAGCCTTAGAGGTTAAGTCATCTTTGCTTTTTTTAGGCTGAACGGAGGAGGAAGAAAAAGTAATATTGGGCTTTGGCGGGAAACCATTCAAATCCATTTCTCCAATCCACTTTAAAAAAGCAATCAGCTGATCAAGTTCTAAATCGGTAAAATTATATTTCACCATCTTTCTTTCACCGGGATACATAGCCTCTGGATCTTTGATGAACATTTTGATCCAAACAGGCCCGCGTCTTTCGTATACTTTGGTAAGTTCTGGCGCGTAATAGGCGCCTTCTCCCAATAACGTATGACAACCCATGCAATTATTTTTATCCCAAAGATGTTTCCCTGCGATCACGGATTCACTCATTTGACTTTGTTTGGTTTGTGTCGGGACCTGCTTTACCGTATGAATAGTCAACGCAATAAAGAAGCCAAAACAGACAATCGTTCCGAATAAGAAAAAATTTTTTGCTTGAGATTTTGAAAGCATGCAGAGCTCCTATGAAAGAAACAACTCATTAATTTCAGAATTCAGTGTTAAATGGTAAAAAAATTTGGAGGTGAAAAGTAGGGTAAATCATAATTTGGTTCTTTGCGCTAGCGCAAAGAATATTTTTTTACTGTTTTAAAGATTTGAGCTCCAATGAGTTAAGAGGTTGAACCATCGCTCCATTCAGAATGCTTTAAAATTTTAGTAAAATTTTTCAATTCTGCTTCAACAGCGAATGAACTATTTTTTGTGGATCTATTGGTTTTGTTTTTTTGATGAGAACAGGAAAATAACGAATCCCCCAAAGTGTAAAAGCCAACCACCAAAGAATGGCTGCATCAGCAGTGGGATTTTTAAGATCCGGAAATTTTATTTCGATAAATGGAAAAATCACTCGAATGAACATCGACAATTGCAAGAGGGAGAAAATAAGGTAATCCATTTTCCCTAGCTTGAATCCAAGGCCTCCATGTCCTCGAGTGACTCGAGTACTAATTCCCCAAATTAAAGTAGAAAGACAACCAATGAAAAAAAGATGAGAAAGAGCCAATTGAACGGAATAAGTTTGTAAAAAACGATTTTGAGTAAGGATAATAAATCCTTTCATCAGCAGAAAAATAATTCCCCAAAAAAAAGCGATCGAATGTGAAAAAAGCAGAAAATTAGAAAATGTTTTTCTAATTTGCCAGCGAATGATTTCTCTTAACCAAATGAATCCGAGCAAAACGAAAAGGAATCCTTGGAGAAAAAAGAAATGACTGAAGGCTGGAATGCTTTCAATCAAAGTGAATAAAAAAATTATTCCCAGCGCATAATGCAATGTGAATCGTCCTCTGTGAACTTCGGTTTCTGGCGTTAATCTGGCTGTAAAAAAAGGCAAGATTCGGTAAGACACGCTCATCATTAAAAATAATAGATAAAGATTTTGTGAGATGCTTAAGCTGATGGAGTAAAA
>CAZSRQ010000120.1:0-7313 GCA_964609335.1 uncultured Pseudomonadota bacterium | reverse complement strand
GTAAGTATTTATCAAATCTAGAATCTCCTCCCGGGGCGAATAAAAAGAAAAAACGATTAGGTCGAGGAGACTCCAGTGGTCATGGAGGAACTTCTACCAAAGGACATAAAGGGCAACGTTCAAGATCCGGCGGTTTTCATAAAGCAGGATTTGAAGGTGGTCAGATGCCATTGTATCGCCGGTTGCCGAAAAGAGGATTTACAAATCCTTTTCGTCAGGAATTTTCCTTGGTGAATGTTGGGGAGTTGTCTGAATTGAAAAGTGGTTCTCTGGTCGATTCACAATTTCTATATGAAAATGGCTATGTTCGCAGTTTGAGAAGTCCGATAAAAATTCTTGGCAATGGTGAGATTGCCACCAATTTGACTGTTCGTGCAAACAGCTTTTCGAAAACTGCCATTGAAAAAATCCAGAAAGCTGGCGGAAAAGCAGAATTGATTCAACCTAAAACGAAAGAGGCTTAAACCGTGGCGAACAGCCTAGGAAATATCGCTAAAATTCCAGAGTTAAGAAAGCGGCTTTTATTTACTTTGTTAATGTTGGGAGTTTACCGAATTGGAGTGTTTGTTCCAACTCCCGGAATCAACGTTGATGCTTTAAAAAAGATAATTTCTCAAGGTACGGTCTTTGAAATTTTTAATCTGTTTTCGGGTGGGGCTTTGGAGCAGTTTTCTGTTTTTGCGTTGGGGATCATGCCTTATATTAGTGCCTCGATTATCTTGCAATTGTTGACAGTCGTTGTTCCTTCATTGGAAAAACTATCTAAAGAAGGGGAGTCAGGGAAAAAAAAGATTACCCAATATACCCGCTACGGAACAATCCTGCTCTCTGTTGTTCAGGGGTTTGGGATCAGTTACGGTCTCGAACAGCAAGGGGTCTTGCTTCCAGGAGTTGGCGGGCTGACCTACTATTTAACCACCATTTTTACTCTTGCCGCAGGAACCAGCTTTATCATGTGGTTGGGAGAACAGATCACAGAGCGTGGAATCGGAAATGGAATTTCCCTGATCATTTTTGCAGGAATCGTGACCAGAATTCCAGGTGCTTTTAGGGATGTCTGGAAAACCAAGGAGCAGTTCGGCGATCTGATCGGTTTTATGTTGCTTCTTGCCTTTATTGCAGCGGTCATAGCAGCCATCATTTATTGTGAAAGAGGACAAAGAAGAATTCCGATTCAATATGCAAAAAGAGTAGTGGGAAGAAAAATGTATGGCGGGCAGTCGAGTCATCTCCCGTTGAAGATCAATTCAGCAGGGGTAATTCCGCCAATCTTTGCCTCTTCTATCATTCTTTTCCCGGCAACCTTGGCTCAATTTGTAACAAACCCCACGATTCAGGCGATTTCTACCTCGTTGACTACCGGTTGGCTGCATACGATTCTTTATGTCTCCTTTATCATTTTCTTTTGTTATTTTTACACTGCAGTTTCGTTTAATCCAACCGATGTTGCTGAAAATATTCGTAAGTATGGTGGCTTTATCCCAGGGATTCGTCCCGGGAAGTCGACATCCGATTATATTGATAAAGTTTTAACCCGTATTACTTTGGGTGGAGCACTTTACGTTTCTTTGATTTGTGTTTTACCCGAAATTTTGATTACCCGTTTTGGAATCCCTCGTTCGTTGGCCTCGGTCTTTGGTGGAACTTCTCTCTTGATTGTCGTGGGAGTTGCAATGGACACCGTGGCACAGATAGAGTCCCATCTGCTCACAAGGCATTATGATGGGTTCTTGGGTGAGCGAGTCGGAAAGTTTAAAGGGAGAAGATAATTGAATTTAATTTTACTGGGTCCTCCGGGTGCCGGAAAAGGAACTCAAGGAAACAGAATTCAGGAGTTTTACTCAATTCCAAAAATTTCTACTGGAGATATGCTTCGAAAAGCAACTTCAGAAAAGTCGGCTCTCGGATTGAAAGCTGAGAGCTATATGAGAGTTGGAAAGTTGGTTCCTGATGATCTGGTGATTGAGTTGATCATGAATCGTTTGGCGGAAGGCGATTGCGCCAACGGTTACATTCTGGATGGATTTCCCAGAACCGTTACCCAGGCAGAGGCTTTAAAAACGAGCCTGGATTTAAAGGGAGATAAGATCGATAAAGTGATCAATATTGAAGTAGGGGAAGAGGAGTTGGTCAAAAGAATTACAGGACGAAGAGAATGTCAAAACTGTCAAAGAGTTTATCATCTTCAATTTGCTCCCCCAAAAAACAATGATTTTTGCGATCAATGCGGTAAGCCGTTAATACAGCGGGAAGATGACAAAGAAGAGACAATTCGATCGAGATTTAATGTTTATAAAGAGATGACCTCTCCTCTGATTGAATTTTACCGAAATGAAAATTTGTTAGAAACGGTTCGTGGAGATGAACCAACCCTCAAGGTTTTTGATTCGATAGTAAAAGCACTTCAAAAAGCAGCTTAAAGGTTTTCATGGTAGTCATTAAATCGCCGGCAGAAATAGATAAGATTCGACGGGCAAGTCGGGTGGTTGCAAAGGTTCTTTTACAAATTAAAGATTATATTAAGGCGGGAATAAGCACTTTGGAGCTTGATCGGCTGGCCGAAGAGTGGATTAGAGCCGAAGGAGCGACCCCTGCTTTTAAGGGATATTTGGGTTATAAGGCGACTCTTTGCACCTCTATCAATGAAGAGATTGTTCACGGAATTCCTTCTTCCAAGAGAATTTTGAAAAATGGAGATATCATCGGAGTTGATTGCGGAGCGATCATCGAGGGATATTACGGAGATGGTGCTTATACATTTCCAGTAGGAGAAGTTCCAGAAAACACCCAAAAGCTTTTAAAGGTAGCCGAAGAGAGTCTTCGTAAAGGAATTGCCCAAATGACCCCTGACAAACGGCTATACGATATTGGGGCTGCGATTCAAAAACATGCAGAATTACATGGTTTTTCGGTGGTTCGGGATTATGTTGGCCATGGAATCGGCACCAAGCTTCATGAAGAGCCGCAAGTGCCGAATTATGGGGAACCGAATACAGGGTTTAGGTTGAAGTCCGGGATGGTTTTTGCTATTGAGCCTATGGTCAATGAGGGGACTCACGAAGCGGAGCTCTTATCCGATGGTTGGACGGTTGTTACAAAAGATAGAAAAATGTCGGCTCATTTTGAAGATACGATTGCAATTACCGATCATGGGCCAGAAATCCTAACAAGAATGTAGAATGCGAAGTTTGGGAGATTGAATCTGAATCAGACTCTCCCGCTGAAATGTTTGGAACTTATTGTAAAGAGAGGATAAATCTAGGTGGCGAAAGAAGAATCTATTGAAGTTGAAGGGGTAGTGACTGAGCCGCTTCCAAACGGGATGTTTAGGGTTCAACTTGATAATGGGCATAAAATTTTGGCTCATATCTCCGGAAAAATGAGAATGCATTTCATCAAAATTCTTCCGGGAGATCGCGTGAAAATGGAATTATCCCCTTACGATTTAACAAAGGGTAGAATTACCTACCGGGCAAAATAATTTGGGAAGAATAGAGGATACAGAATAAAGAATACAGATGAAGGTAGCTTGTGATTCTGTTTTCTGACTCCTATCTCCTGTATTCTGATTTTATGAAAGTTCGAAGTTCAGTTAAAAAAATCTGTCCGAAATGCAAAGTGATTCGTCGGGCAAATGTGGTTCGAGTGATTTGTGAAAACCCTCGGCACAAACAAAAACAAGGATAAGCTCTCGGCAATTAGTTGTCAGCTCTCAGCTTGTTAAATGATGTTTAAGCGGATCGCTGATTACTGAATGCTGAATGCTCATACAAGCAACTATGGCACGTATTGCAGGGGTAGACATCCCATCGAAAAAAAGAATGGAAATTGCGCTCACCTATATTTATGGAGTTGGGCGTACTCGTTCAAAACAGATATTGACTGCAACTGGAATCAGCCCCGATTTACGGGCAGAGAAGTTGACAGACAATGATATCGCCAAAATCCGTGAATTCATCGACTCGCATTATAAGGTAGAAGGGGATTTACGCCGTGATGTGTCGATGAGTATCAAACGATTGCAAGATTTGGGAACTTATAGAGGATCTCGGCATCGTAAAAGTCTGCCTGCTCGAGGTCAAAGAAGTAAAACCAATGCGAGAACCCGAAAAGGACCTCGTAAAACTGTCGCAGGTAAAAAGAAGGCGCCAACTTCTAAATAATTAAGGATAAAAAGTATATGGGATCGACTAAAACTCAAGATGCAAACGCTCTTCCGGAAGAGAAAAAAGAGGCATCGAAACCTGTCAAAAAGAAGAAACATAAAAAGCAGGTTCAAATCGGTATTGTTCATATTCAATCGACTTTTAATAATACCTTGATCACGATTACCGATATGTCTGGAAATACGCTTTCATGGTCTTCTTCCGGATCGAAGGGATTCAAGGGATCCAGAAAAAGTACCCCCTTTGCAGCACAGCTCGCTGCCGAAGATGCGGCAAGAAAAGCAATGGAATATGGTTTGAAAACAGTCAGTGTTTATGTGAAAGGACCTGGAGCAGGAAGAGAATCCGCTCTTCGGGCAATTGCTCAGACAGGACTTCGAGTTACTTTAATTAGGGATGTCACTCCGATTCCGCATAATGGTTGTCGTCCCCCCAAGAGGAGAAGAGTGTAATGGCCAGATATACAGATGCCGTTTGTAAATTGTGCCGCCGTGAAGGGGTAAAATTGTTTTTGAAGGGGGATCGTTGCTATACCGAAAAGTGTGCAATTGATCGCCGCGCCTATGCCCCCGGTCAACATGGACAGGCGAGAAGCAAATTTTCTGAATACGGAACCCAGCTTCGTGAAAAGCAAAAAGTAAAAAGAATTTATGGAACCGTTGAACGTCAATTCAGATTGGCTTTTAAAAACGCTGAAAGAAAAAAAGGGGTTACGGGCGAAAACCTTTTGATTGGTCTTGAATTGAGATTGGATTCGGTTGTTTATCGTTTGGGTTTTGCGAATTCTCTCGCCGAAGCAAGACAATTGGTGAGACATCGACATTTTATGGTCAATGGAAAACCGGTGAATGTTCCTTCTTATCATTGCAAACCGGGGGATTTGGTTGAAGCAAAAGAAAAAAGCAGGAAAGTGGCCAGAATTGCCCAGTCTTTAGAATCTGTTGATCGTCGGGGAATTCCTTCTTGGCTTGAATTAGATAAGAACTCTTTCAAGGGAACCGTAAAATCGTCTCCTGAAAGAGTGGAAATGACTATGCCGATTCGAGAGCAGTTGATTGTCGAACTTTATTCAAAATAGTTTTTCTTTGGAGGTATCAAATGCAAAATATTGTCTCTAAAAACTGGCGCAGTCTGATTAAGCCGAAGGTTTTGGAAATAGAAAAAGACTCGAAAAGCCAGACCTATGGGAAGTTTGTTCTAAGACCTCTCGAAAGAGGTTTTGGGGTGACTTTGGGGAATAGTTTAAGGCGGATTTTGCTCTCCTCCATTCAAGGGGCTGCGGTTACCAGCATTAAGGTTGATGGGGTTTTACATGAGTTTTCTTCGATTCCGGGAGTAACCGAAGATGTCACCGATATTATTTTGAATCTGAAACAGCTTCGATTGAAACTTGTGGGAGTTGAAAAAGAGGTGATTCGGATTGACGCAACAGGCCCCAAAGAATTCAAGGCGGGTGATATTGTCACAACCCCGAACGTTGAAATTTTAAATCCTGATCTTCACATTGCCACTTTATCTCCCGATGCCAATCTAAAAATAGAGCTGAATGTTCGGATGGGGAAAGGGTACGTTCCTGCTGATAAGAATAAAAATGAAAACGATCCTGTCGGAACTATTCCAATTGATGCGATCTTTACCCCGATTACCAAGGTAAATTATACAGTGACAAACGCTCGTGTGGGTCAAGCGACCGATTATGATCGACTCACGATGGAAGTCTGGACCGATGGTTCCGTCTATCCGGAAGATGTTCTTGCCTATGGGGCAAAAATTTTAAAAGACCAACTTTCTCTCTTTATCAATTTTGAAGAAGAGGAAGAGCCTGAGGTCGAAGAGGTTCAGCTCGAAGAAGAAAAATTTAATGATAATTTAAACAAAAAAGTTGATGAGCTTGAGCTCTCGGTTCGTTCTGCCAATTGTCTTCAGAATGCCAACATCAAATATATTGGTGAACTTGTCCAAAAGTCAGAGTCTGAAATGTTGAAGACTAAAAACTTTGGTCGAAAGTCATTGAACGAGATCAAGGAAATTCTTTCGGAAATGGGTTTGTCTTTGGGAATGAAAATAGAGGGATGGTCAGCACCAACCGTTGAACATGATACGGTAAAAGAAATATTGTAAAACCAAGCTTATACTTAAAAACCCCTTTTTATTTTTTTAAAAAGAGGTTGAGGATTTTTTATGAGACATCGTTCTGCCAAAGTAAGACTTTCGCGTCACACTTCCCATCGACTTGCGATGATGAGAAATCTGGTTACCTCTTTGATCGAACATGAAAGAGTTGAAACCACTTTACCCAAAGCAAGAGAGTTGAAAAGAATTGCTGATCGAATGATCACTCTTGGAAAAGAGGGAACCCTTCATGCCCGTCGACGTGCTTTGAGGGTTATCAGAACTAAAGATGCTGTTTCCAAGCTGTTTACCGAACTTGCCACCCGATTTAAAGAGAGAGCCGGTGGTTATACAAGGCTTTATAAATTGGGGTTTAGACAAGGGGATGCAGCACCGATGGCAATTGTAGAGTATTTGGGTTTTGCCCTTAAAGTCGTTGAAAAGTCCACCCAGGGAAAAAAGAAAGTTCCGGCTGCCAAAGTAGGCAAAAAATCTCCTCCCAAAGAAGAAGCAAAAGAGAAAAAAGCAAAGAAAACAACGAAAGCTGAGAAACCGAAGAAAACAAAAAAGAAGGATTAGTTTAGATATCTAAATTGAGTGTATCCTTTTTTTAGTTTTTGGTTTTCTTGTTTTTCCTTCGATAAATCTTTCCAGCGAATCCGAATCGGAAAGATACCATGAATTTTTTACTAGAGTATCTCTTCCACTTTGATTAACCTGCACAAATGTTTACAAAAAAATATTGGATTGTTGCGCTTCTTTCCGCGTTGATTCTAGTCACTCTCTGGTCGGTATTCAAAGATTACAAACCAGGTCCGCAGGAAGGGCATAAAGCGCCCGAGTTTGCACTTCCCAATCGCCAGAATGAAAAGAAAACTTTGAACAGTTTTCCTGACAAACTGATTCTTCTCAATTTTTGGGCGAGCTGGTGCGGGCCCTGTCTTGAAGAGATGGATAGTCTCGATAAACTGTATCAGAAATTGAAAGATAAAAATTTTGAAGATATAAGAATAAAAAATACCACTTTGAATGGAG
>CAZSRQ010000119.1:0-7404 GCA_964609335.1 uncultured Pseudomonadota bacterium | reverse complement strand
CACTCAGGCTGGGAGGCTGTCATAACAAAACAACCCACCGATTGCTCGGTGGGTCAAAAAAATTATTGAAGTTTGAATTCGGTTGTGCCATTTTAAAATCCTCCATTTTAAGTTTAAACTTTCGGGTTTTGCTTACTGTGGAAAAGCCGCTTGATCTTAACCATCAAGCGGCATCTTTATTTTCACAGCGTGAACAAACCCGGTGCTTCTTTAAATACTCCAATAATTCCATCTCTCCACAGAGAGGACACTCCACTAAAACCCTTGTCTGCTCTGTCTCTGAAACAGAATAGACGAGTCTCAGCTTTGGGTATTTTGCTGTCTCGTTGTTCATTGGGATCACCTCCTTTCAATTGGGTTAAAAGTTATTGTTAAGCGCATCTTCTCTGAAGCCTTCTCACATCGATTTCGACTGGTTGAATTTTCTGAATCCAGGCCTCTAAATCTTCCTTCACGAATTTGTAGTGGGCTCTGGGGCCCAATCCCCATCGCTTATAAGGAATTCCTATTTCGGGAGAGGTCTTAAGAATCCGTCTAAGACTATTTGGATGATAACCTAAAAATTCCGCTGCTTGATTGAGATCTAAAATTTGCATAGTCATTTCCTTTTCAAATTCTTTTCTATTCGACTGTTGGATCCCTCATCATGAGAAGATATCGATCTGTCTCAGTTTTTAATTGAGCAAGAGAATTCATAAAGTTGATTGCTGTCCAAATAATCTGTTCCACTCTTTCCTGAGGAATAAGCACTTCTCCATTGATCCATTTGTAAATTTGTCGTTCACCAATCTCTAATTTACTGGCAAATTCTTTTGGAGATGCTACAGAGCTTCGCAACCAAGAGAGAGCAAGCTTTGCCCCTAAGGTCGATTTTTTGACCTTCTTAAATTCAAGAGGCAATTTCTTGACTTTGGAGTCACTCTCCTGAATTTCTTTTTCAGCTAAGTTGGAAGAATATAAAGCCATGATGTTTTCTAAGAGTGTTCGAATTCCGGAATTATTCCGGAGATCAGACACAGCTTTTTCAAAAGACCTCTTTCTCTAAGCCGCTTCTTTAGGAGGAAAGAGATCAATGATATGAACATGGAGAGCTCGAGCGATATTTTCGAGCTTCTTGGTCCCGATGTTGGTGACCTTCTCATGTTCAATTCTAAAGATGTAATCTGGAGAAATATCCGATCGGGCTGCAAGCTTGGCGATACTTAAGCCTGCCGCCTCTCGAAGTTCTCGGATGCGTTTGCCAATAAACATACGATCGAATATAATCAAACGACTATTGTATTTCAAGTAAAATTTTTAGATTATATTATTAATAATTATTTTTCTTGTAAAAAATAAGAATATATTCTTATATCGGATTTAAACTATGAAAATTGGTGAAAGAATTCGAAAGCTCAGAGAAGAGAAGGGATTTTCTCAAAGTGCTCTGGCTAGGCTTTCAGATATTAGCAATGATTATATGCATAAAATCGAGAGTGGAAAAGTCTCTAACATTGGCATTGAGGTTATTGATTCCATTGCAAAAGCCTTAACCATAGAACCTACTTTGATCCTTTATGGTAAATCGCTCCATTCTAATAAGAAAAAGGAAGAAGAAATCATCTCAGATGATTTCTCACACGAGTTTGTAGAAGTTCCTCTTTTAAAAGGGTCGGTTTCAGCTGGAGCTTTTGAGCAATCATTTGAAGATTGGGATGGCGAGACTTTTGCAGTGCCCAAAGGGATGTTTAAAGGAAAGAATTTGGTCGCCTGGAAAGTGAAGGGAAAATCAATGGAGCCCGTCTATATGGAGGGGGACCATCTAATCATTAATAAAGATTTTGATTGTGTGGATGAAATGGATGTCATTGTAAAAAGAAATGGAGATGAAGTTACAGTCAAAAAAATAAAGATTTTCAAAAATGGAATTATAGAATTAAGACCTTACAATCCCGATTATCCTACGATTCAAGTAAAAAGCTGTGATGAAATTATTGGGAAGGTGGTTGGATACTTTAGAAAAAAATAAATAACTTCTACCTAAAAGGGAGAGGTTTTCCATGAAATCAAAACTCGTCGCTTATCTTCTCTGGACTTTCAGTTTATTTGGATGGTTCGGATTTCATCGATTTTATCTAGGCAAAGTAGGAACGGGAATTCTTTGGTTTGTACCGGAGGACTTTTAGGTTGGGGCGCTTTGTATGATCTATTCTCTTTGGGATCCCAGGTGGAACTTTATAATACCAAAGCTGGGTTGAATCAAATTCAAGAAGCCACTCTTAAAACTGCGTAAAAATTTTTTATAAAGCCTCTATCGCATCAATTTTAGCAGCTTCTAAGGCATGAGCATAAATTTCAGTTGTCGTGCTTCTCGAATGACCTAAAATTGTCTGCACCGCTCTGAGATCACCGGTTTTCGCAAGCATGTCCGTAGCAACTGAATGGCGAAAAGTATACATGGAAATTCCTTGAACTCCTGATCGATCAATCGCGCGTCTTAATCCCATTTTCATCGATTTTTGATGACCTTCCCCATTTTTGTTAGGAAAGAGGTAATTCTCAGGCTTCTTATTCTTTGTTAATTCTTTAACCATAGAAATCAAATTGGGATGGATAGGGATGACTCGGTCGGTACTTGTTTTTGATGCCTTGAATTGGAACATTAATTTTTTTTTCTCTTTCTTTGTTTTGCGATCTCGATAAGCAACTTCCCTTATATTTTTAACCTGCAAACTTAAAGCCTCTCCCGGTCTCATTCCGGTATAACGAAGAATCATATAATAAATCTTGATCGGACCATTCATGTGATCAATCACTCGATCCAAAATTTCAGGATCGACGAATCGAGGAAGAGATTTGCCTATTTTAGGCAGTCTTATTTTCAACATCGGATTTTCAGGAAGATATTTTCGATCAATTGCAAGCTTATAAACTGCTCTTAAACAGAGAACAATATTCCTCCAAGATCGAGGCTTATAGAATTTTGCGACGAGATAATCTTCGATTAACCGAGCTGTGAGTTCATGAATCATTCTCTGACCGAAAGTTTTGCAGAAATGATCCAAGAAATGCTTTTCCCGATCAACGGTATAAGGAGCTTTAATGCCCTTTATATCGGCGAGATATTCTTCGCTTAATTCTTTGAAACTGATTTTGCTTGGAGGAAGAGGAAGATCGAGTCTGAGATAGGTCGATTCCATCTCATACTTTTTCAAAACCTGTTTTGCTTCAGCGTGAGAAATTTTACCAAGCTTGATCCAAGAAGGCTTCTTGGATTTGTCGATCAAAAACCAAACACCATCCCGTTTTTGTTTGTGAAGGTAAGCCATAGCGCCAACCATTTAGAGCAAAAGCTATTCCAAACTGAAGATAAAATTTGCTCTATCAGGTTGGCAATGGGTTGGCAACTAAATTTGAGTTTATCCTAACTATTTGATTTTATTAATGGAGGCGAAGGGGATCGAACCCTCGACCTTCTGATTGCGAACCAGACGCTCTCCCAACTGAGCTACGCCCCCAAATTGACAAAAAACTGTATCAACTACTGCTTGTTTTCATTTAATTTCAAAAGAACAAATCCAAAAATATTCAATGGATTACAAGCAGTTGTGCCGTGACGTTCGTGTAAAAATAAAATAAATAGGGTGCTAACCTATTTACATTCCTTGGAGGATGTATAAAGGATGCGGTTTCATGATTCAAGCTTCTTCTAAAAAAATATCTCTTATTTCTCTCGGATGCCCCAAAAACCTGGTCGACGCCGAAATGATGCTCGGATTCTTGGCCAAAGACGGTTTTGGATTCACCTCTCAACCGTCCGAAGCAGAAATCATCGTCGTCAATACTTGTGGATTTATCGAAGCTTCCAAAAAAGAATCGATCGACCAAATTCTGGAGATGGCAAATTATAAAAAGAATGGCAATTGCAAACTACTCGTTGCGACCGGTTGCCTTTCTCAGCGCTACAGCGGAGAGCTTGCTCAAGAGATGCCGGAGGTCGATCTTTTCGTCGGAACTGGAGAGTTCAATAAAATCGCGGAATTTTTGAAAGAAAAATTAAAAAACAGCCCTGAAAATAATTCCTTAGAAAATCGGATCAAAGTGAATCAAGAGCAGATTCTTCCCGATCCTGATCTACCGCGAATTCTCGCAACCCCTAAACATTACAGCTATTTGAAAATTTCGGAAGGATGTTCGCATCGCTGTTCTTTTTGCATCATTCCGCATATTCGGGGGGATTTGAAAAGTCGTCCAATGGAATCAATCGTCAGAGAAGTTGAAACTTTAGTCGGTCGCGGAGTGAAAGAGTTCAATCTGATCGCCCAAGATTTAAATGAATATGGAAAAGATTTGAGAAATGGCTCCGATCTCGCCAAACTTTTGACCTCGCTCAATCAGGTCAAAGGGGATTTTTGGCTGAGGCCTCATTATATGTATCCGCTCGAATTTACCGACCGTCTGATTGAAACTTTAAAAGAGAGCGAACATATCGTGAAATATGTCGACATGCCACTTCAACATATCAACGATCGGGTGATGCGCTCGATGAAACGAGGATCTCCTTCAAGATACGTTCGGCAGGTTTTAGATAAATTAAAAACAGCGATTCCCGAAATGATCATTCGAACCACTTTTATTGTTGGATATCCGGGCGAAACTGAAGAAGAGTTTCAAGAGCTTTATGAGTTCGTGAAAGATTACCAATTTGATCGGGTCGGTGTTTTTCAATACTCGATTGAAGAAGGAACGACCGCCGCCACACTTCCCGATCAGCTAGAACCTGAAATAAAAGAAGACCGCTTTCATCGGCTGATGATGCTTCAACAAAAAATTTCTTTGGAGAAAAACAGAGCACTTGTCGGAAAAACTTTTCGGGCCCTTGTCGAAGGAAAGTCAGCAGCAGAAGAAGGAGTAGAAGCGAGACTTTTTTCTCAAGCTCCGGAAATTGACGGAGTGACCTATCTGACGACTGAGAATGTTCCTACGGGAGAATTCGTCGAGGTAAAAATTGTTGAAGCAAAGGAATATGATTTAGTTGGGGAGGTTTGTTAGAAATGTGGCTCTGCGTTTAATAAAACAAAATGATCTGCTCTCAAATTAGCGTGTCATTCCCGCAGGCTTTTGGGCGGGAATCCCCTTTATCCAATTATTGAGGAGGAGATCCCCGACAAAAGCACTCGGGGATGACAATTCTCCAAATAATTTTATTTTGCGACGCCCCTACTACATCAATTTTTTCATCTCTTGAATCGTCGCTGAATAATCCGGAGTACTGAAAATCCCACTCCCAATCACAAAAACATCGACCCCTTTCTGGGAAAGATCGGCAATATTTTCTTTCTTGATTCCCCCATCGATTTCGATCAGAAAATTGAGATTTCTTTCTTCTCTGGTTTTTTTCAATTCAGAAACTTTTTTCGAAACCGCAGGAATAAACGATTGCCCGCCAAATCCGGGATTGACACTCATCAAAAGAACCATCTCAACCTCTTCCAAAATAGAATCGATCAAATGAAGAGAGCTGTGCGGATTGACAACCACCGCCGGCTTTACACCCAGTTTTCGAATCTGCGCCAACGTTCGATGCAAATGATCACAAGCCTCGACATGCACAGAAACATAATTCGCCCCAGCCTGCACAAACTCTTCGAGATAAGAATCAGCATTTGAAATCATCAGATGAACATCGAGCGGAACGGTGGCAACTTTTTTTATTTTTTCGATGACCGGCGGACCAAAAGTCAGATTCGGAACAAAATGGCCATCCATGATATCGAGGTGAATCCAGTCAGCCCCCGCTTTTTCGACCGCTTGTATTTCATCGGCGAGCCTTGCAAAATCGGAGGATAAAAGAGAGGCAGAAATTTTTTTCATTCTAAAACCTTTCCTGGCTGTAAAGATCTTTCCCCTTGGGAAAGTTCATAAGCCTTCATTCGTTTTTTTCCTTCGAGTTGAACTTCTTTAAGAAGAAAAGTTCCGGTGCCACAGACCACTTCAATTCCCTCTTTGATGATTTGAAGAATGGTACCCGGAGCTTTAGACCTGTCGGGCTTGTCCGACTTTTCGCAACCGTCATAAACTTTGAGTCTCTTTTTGTCAACGAAGGTATACCCGATGGGCCATGGATTCATCGCATGAATCAGACGATTAATTTTTTCAGCCGACAAACTCCAATCGATCTTCGCCTCCTCTTTTTTTAACAGAGGGGCATACGTCACCCGAGCCTCATCCTGCTCAATCGCCTGAATCGAATGCCGCTCTAAACCTTGTAAAATCTGAATCAGCAGCTCGCCTCCCAAATGGGCCAGCTTTGATTCAACCTCACCGGTTGTTTCGGTGGAAAGCAGCGGAATTTTCGATTGCCCGAGAATCGACCCGGCATCGAGTTTTTCGATTACTTTCATCACGGTTACACCAATCTCTTTCTCTCCATTCAAGATCGCACTCGCCACACAAGAAGCGCCGCGATATCTTGGAAGTAGCGAAAAATGGACATTCAGACATCCCAAAGGAGGAAATTCAAGAATTTCGTTCGGGATAATTCTGCCATACGCTGCCACCACAATCGCTCGGGGTTGATAAGATTTTAATTGTTCAAGAAATAAAGGATCACGAAGTTGGGTCGGCTGTAAAACCTGTATCCCTTTCGACTCCGCATAAAGTTTCACGGGAGGGGGCGTCAGTTTCTGCCCTCGTCCTGCCGGCTTGTCTGGTTGGGTAATCACTGCGGGAAGCGGATGTCCTGCGTCAAGCAGCGCTTGCAGCACAGTCACCGCCACTTCGGGAGATCCCATAAAGAGAAGCGGTGCGCGACTCATCGAACCACCGGCGTGTCAGATTTTTTCAATTTCTTTTTGTAAAAATCCTGTTTGAGGCGGCTCAACTGATCGACAATGAGAATTCCGTTCATATGATCCATTTCATGCTGGATGCAGACTGCCATTAGATCTTCGGCGGTTAACCTTTCTTTTTTTCCGTTTCGGTCTTGATACTCAATCTCAATTTTTTTTGCCCGCGTCATCGGAATAATTAATTCAGGGCAGGAAAGACATCCCTCTTCCCAAACCACCTCTCCCTCTTTTAATAGAATATTCGGATTCGCAATCACCATCGGATTACGTTTAATGACTTCTCCTTCACTAATTCCGACATCCATTACAAAAAAACGTTTGAAGATTCCGACCTGGATCGCCGCCAAACCAACTCCTGGAGCGGCATACATCGTTTCGAACATCTGATTAATTTCGGTCTGAAGTTCAGGACCAAAATCTTGCACAGATTCGCATTGTTTTCGAAGTCGCTTATCGGGATATTTTAAGATTTCGAGTATCATTTGAGTTCTGCTTATTAAATTAAATAATGGATTCATCAGATCTCTTGCGTAAATCAACCAGAGTGACCCTTCGACCCGCTTCGCGGAAGCTA
>CAZSRQ010000118.1:2588-7478 GCA_964609335.1 uncultured Pseudomonadota bacterium | reverse complement strand
GGGAACTTCGAGATATGACGAGACTTACATTAAAAAGAAAATCTTGGAATAGGATCAAACTCTCTTTAAAACCGTTGATCGATTGCCGTGCGATCTTAAACTTAAAAAAAACTACAAAAAATCGCGTAACATGAGGTTTTAATTTAAAAATCTTAATTTTCTATTGAGTGCTTCTTTATATGATTCGAAAAACTCTCCTTCTCGTTTCCTCTCTCTTGTTTGTCCTTATTTTCTCTCTTTCTTGGGGATACTCCCATCCATCCCTCGAAGAACATGTTGTTCCATACTCCCTGAAAAATGGGATGAAGTTTCTTCTGGTGAAACGGGCTGGAGCTCCTGTTTTTTCGGCCTATATTCGGGCAAAGGTCGGGGGGGTAGATGAAAAAGAGGGACAAACCGGTATTGCCCATATGCTGGAACATATGGCGTTTAAGGGAACGAAAAAAATCGGAACCAAAAATTATGCGCAAGAAAAACTGATCATCGATCAGATTGAAAAAAAGGGAATTCAGTTTTCTGAATTGGTAAAAAGCGGAAAAGAAAATTCCGATGAAGCAAAACAGTTAAAGCAACAGATGAAACTTCTACAAAAGTCGGCGGATGCTTACTCGGTGAAAGATGAGTTTTCGAGAACTTTTATCCAAAATGGGGCAACCAATTTTAATGCGACGACTTCGATGGATATAACGAGCTATTTTGTGGAAATGCCGATCAACAAGTTGGAGCTGTGGGCTTATCTCGAATCAGAAGCATTGAAAGATCCTGTATTTCGTGAGTTTTATCAAGAGCGCGATGTGGTTTTGGAAGAAAGGCGAATGAGGGTCGATGACAGTCCCTTTGGAAAAAATTATGAATCGTTTATCTCGATTGCGTATCAGTTGAGCCCTTATCGACGACCAACGATTGGATATGAAAAAGATATCAAAGCTTTGACCGCCACCGATTTGTATGAGTTCTATAAAAAATATTATCTTCCGCAAAACATGATCGGTTCTGTTGTGGGAGATATCAATATTGATCAGACGAAAAAGATTTTAGAGGAATATTTTGGATCCATCCCTGCTGGAAAAATCCCTTCCGCTCCCAAAAACCTGGAACCGCCTCAAAAAGAAGAAAAGAGAGAGGTGATTCGGGGAAAAGTTCGTCCGCAAATCATGATTGGATATCATAAACCGACTTTGCCGGATCGGGATGATTACGTTTTTGATCTCATCGACCAGATTTTATGTGATGGTCGAACCTCGAGATTTGAACAGGAATTAGTTGAAAAACAGAAGATCGCCCAAAGCGTTTCCTGTGATACAGGAACTCCAGGTGGTAGGCTCAACAATCTCTTTTTTATTTATGCGACGCCAATTGGCTCGAATAGCCCTGAAAAACTTGAGCAGGCGATTGAAGCGGAAATTGAAAAAATAAAAACCAATCTGGTCTCCTCCGAGGAGTTGGAAAGGGCAAAAAATCAGCTGATTGCCGATTTAACCTTTAAGATCAGTACTAATTTGGGGCTCGCGGAAACTTTGACTTATTATGAAATTTTGGCAGGGGATTGGCGATACCTGGATCAACACCAGAAGGTTGCAGAAAGCATCACCGCGGCTGAAATTCGTGCGGTTGCCAAAAAATATTTCACGAAAGAGAATCGGATCGTTTCGATTTTAGAATAGGGAAAACAGAATGTTTGAAAAAAAAAATGGTAAAGAAAAAAAGATGAATCGCCTGGTTTGTTTACTGATTCTCCTGTTTCTCTTTTTATCCTCTTTTTCTCTTTTGGCTGTTGAATCCAAAATCAAGATTTTAAGTAAAAAACCTTTGGGGAGTTTTCAACTTCCGCCGGTGTCAATTGAAACCCTTCCCAATGGAATAAAAATCTATCTTCTCGAAAATCACGAGCTTCCGATTGTAGAGATGTTTTCGTTAACGAAGGGGGGAGCGTTAAATGATCCTCCCAATAAAATAGGGCTCGCTTCGTTAGTCGGTGCGGTCCTTAGAACCGGTGGCACGACCCAACATTCTATTGAGCAAATTGATAAGGCTCTTGAAAACCGAGGGGCATCCCTCGAAACTGGCGCGGCGAATGAATATGAAACTGCGGTTTTACGATGTTTATCGAAAGATAAAACAGATCTGATCCCACTTTTTTTTGAGATACTTTCTTCTCCTCGTTTTGATGAAGGAAAATTGAAATTGGCGATCGAAGCACGAGTTGAAGGTCTGAAAAGACAAAATGATGATCCGGAAAAAATTGCGGTTCGTGAATATCCAAAACTGATTTATGGGAATTCGAGTGCCTGGGGAAGAGTAGCGACTGCAAAGACTCTTCGAAGCGTGACACAAAAAGACCTTTTTGAGTTTCATTCCAATGCGTATCAGCCGAACCAGACCATTCTGGCGATTTCGGGGGATTTCAAAAAAGAGGAGATGATTGCTCTCATTAAGAAAAGCACCGAAGAGTGGAAGAATAAAAAAACAAATTTTGCCAACATTTCTCCTCTTCAAAAAGAATTTAAAGGGGGAATTTACGGAATCGATAAAAAAATTGCCCAGACAACCATTTTGATGGGGCATTTTGGCGAAAAAAGATTCAATCCGGATAAATTTGCGCTGATCCTGATGAATTATATGCTTGGTGGGGATATTTTCTTTTCACGGTTGGGAGAAGAGGTGCGATCGAATCGTGGGCTTGCTTATACGATTTTTTCGAGTTTTGGTTTGGAAAGTGACTACGGCATTTTTTATGTCCTCGCCCAAACCCAAAAAGCGGCAACTGGAGAGGTGATCGGTTTGATTGAAAAAGAGATTCGAACTTTTCATGATGGAAAAGATTTTTCAGAAAACTCTTTGCAAATCGCAAAAGAGGCGATTTTAAACCAGCGGGTGGGGGATTGGGAACCGGCGTTCAACTATTTGAAAGAGAGGGCCCGTTTAAGTTTTTATGGTTATCCTGAAAATTATCTGGATGTCTATACAAGCAGCCTGAATGCAGTAACCTTAGAACAGGTAAGACAGGTCGCGAAGAAATATCTTGATCCAGACCATTTAAAAATTTTAGTGGTGGGGGATCTTCAAGTCATTGCTCCCCAGCTGAAGAGTTGGGGAGAGTTGCAGAAGATTCCATTGGCTGAATAGGGATTGGGTTTGATCTGGCTCTTCCTCTTCTATCCTTTCAGAAAAAATCAGAATCGATTCATCCACAGGAATAAAAAAACGGCTGTTTGAATTGGATAAAAATATGCGTGAACAAATCCTGAAAATTCTTCAAGAAACCTTGAATGACTGCATTGAAAAAAAGGAGATTTCGCTGGAAGAAATTCCAACCATCGAAATCACGAAAACTTCTCGGAAAGAACATGGAGATTTTGCAACCAATCTGGCATTGGTTCTCGCCTCCGCACTGAAGAAAAAACCCCGCGAGATTGCCGAAGTGATTGTAAAACATTTGAAAGATCCGGAAAAAAAGATTCAAAAAGTCGAAGTGGCCGGCCCAGGATTTATTAATTTTACATTTTCTCCCGAAGCATATCAGCAGGTGCTCGCAAAGATTTTAAATCAGAAAGAAAATTTCGGAAAAGTCGATTTTGGTCAAAACAAAAAAATCCTCATCGAGTATGTCAGCGCCAATCCAACTGGGCCGATGCATGTGGGGCATGGGAGAAGTGCGGTGGTCGGCGATGTTCTCGCCAGGGTTCTCGCAGCATCCGGTTATCAGGTGAGCAAGGAGTTCTACGTGAATGATCATGGGGTTCAAATTCGGACCTTGGGAAATTCCGTCCTCTATTATCTGAAAAAGTTTGATCCTTCGCAAACGTCTGTTCCTCCTCCACCTGCCGACTCCTATCAGGGAGAATATCTCGAAACGATTGTCAAAAATCATGCAAAAGAGTTGCAGGCTTTTGGTGAAGATCCGATGCGAATTGGAAAAGAGGTCGGTAAAGAACTGCTCGATGAAATCAAGAAAGATCTCGCTTCACTCAATATTTATTTTGATCATTTCTTTCATGAATCGGGTTTGTATGAATCAGGTGAAATTGATCGGGCACTGCATGAGTTGAAAGAAGAAGGTTATATTTATTTGAAAGAGGATGCGACCTGGTTTCGATCGACCACTTTTGGAGATGATAAAGATCGTGTGCTGATCAAGAAAGATGGAAGTTATACCTATTTCACTCCCGATCTCGCCTACCATCGAAATAAATACGAACGCCGGTTTGATGAATATATCAATATCTGGGGAGCAGATCATGCAGGTTATATCCCGCGGATCAAGGCAGTGGTCGAGGCGATGGAGTATGATCCCGATAAATTAAAAGTGATTACCGTCCAGATGGTCCAGTTAAAACGGGGTTCCGAACGGGTGCAGATGTCGAAACGAACCGGAAGTTATGTGACGTTGAAAGAAATTGTTCAAGAGGTCGGTGCGGATGCGACCCGACTTTTTTTCATCCTCCGATCGAGTAACTCCCAACTCGACTTCGATCTTGAGCTGGCGAAAAAGCAGTCTCCCGATAATCCGGTTTATTATATCCAATATGCCCATGCGAGAATCTGCAGTATTTTCCAGAAAGCAAAAGATTCCAAAATTGATTTGGATGCCGTCTCAAAAGCGGATCTTTCCCATTTAACTTTGCCTGAAGAGTTTGATCTGATTCATGAGCTGGTTCGATATCCCGAGGTTCTTGAAGAGGCGGCGATCAGCCTGGAGCCGCATTCGATCGCCTTTTATCTGATCAATCTTGCCAAGCTGTTCCAGAACTATTATAGCCGCGCCAAAAACAATGATCGTTATCGGGTGATCTCTTCAGATTCGAAGATTACTTTGGCGAAACTTGCTTTTTTGACTGCATTAAAAATTGTTTTTCAGTGTGGGCTCGAAATTTTGGGGGTGAGTGCGCC
>CAZSRQ010000118.1:0-2578 GCA_964609335.1 uncultured Pseudomonadota bacterium | reverse complement strand
TATGGCGCAGTCGGGTGAAGAGAATGATAATCCCCTGTAGGGTCGAATTTATTTGACCAAAATTTGTGCGAATGAATTCGCACCTACAGCGAAGAAGATGAAAATAAGAGAAAGGATGAATGTAAAATGTCGGATAGTCAGAAAAAAATCCAGTTTAGTTTGGTTGAATTGGTGGTTTTGGTGGTTCTCCAAATTTCATTACTTTCTGGCGCGTTTTATATAGGAACAAAATTCGGCAGCTCTTCTCCCCGTATCAGCACCAAAGGGCCTATCCAAGATCAGGAGGTAGCAAGACTGCTTCCACAGGCGGAGAGCCCATCTCCCGATTTGAAAAAAGAGGGGGAAGAGGTAAAACAGGAAAAAGTGGAAGGAGAAAGAAAAAGTTTCACCGCTTTTGACAAATCTGCTGCTTCCGTTTTTAGAATCAAATCGAGTGCAAATTCTGAATACACTTTGCAAATCTCCTCTTATCCGGATGAAGTTGCTGCGGTACAGGTAGTCGAAGAGTGGAAAAGAAAAGGATATATGGCATTTCTTTCCGTAGAAGATATTCCGGACAAGGGAAAATGGTATCGGGTGAATGTCGGAAATTTTGGGGATGAAAAATCGGCGGAAGAGTTTGCGAAGAAACTCCAGGAAAAAGAAAATGTAGAACCACGGGTGGTGGTGAATCAATAAACGATCAGCGATCAGCAGCCAGCTTGTCACAAACAGAGTTGACAACTGACAACTGACAGCTGAACGCTGATCGCTGAGAGCATTCAAATCAATGGATCCCAAAAAAATCAGAAATTTTTCAATTATCGCCCATATCGACCATGGTAAATCGACCCTGGCAGACCGTCTGCTCGAGTTTACCGGCGCTCTTTCCGATCGTGAAAAACAGGCCCAATTTTTAGACAAGATGGATCTCGAAAGAGAACGCGGTATCACGATCAAAGCTCAAACGGTTCGTCTGAATTACAAGGCAGAAGATGGTCAATCCTATGAGCTGAATTTGATTGATACTCCTGGCCATGTCGATTTTCATTACGAAGTTTCAAGATCGCTCGCGGCATGCGAAGGGGCGATCCTCGTGGTGGATGCCTCGCAAGGGGTACAGGCGCAAACACTTGCCAACGTTTATCTGGCGCTCGATCATAATCTCGAAATTTTTTGCGTGCTGAATAAGATTGATCTTCCAAGTGCTGACCCAGCCAGGGTGAGAAAAGAGGTGGAGGATGTGATTGGCCTGCCGACTTCGAATGCGGTCGATGCGTCGGCGAAATTGGGGGTCGGTATCAAAGAAATTCTTGAGAATGTGGTTCGGTTTGTTCCACCTCCTAAAGGAAATCCTGACGCTCCACTCAAAGCATTGGTCTTTGATAGCTGGTTTGATGCGTATCAGGGGGTTGTGATTATTATCCGAATTTTTGACGGTTCGATAAAAAAAGGGAAGAAAATCCGTTTTATGTCGACCGGAAAAGATTATTTGGTCGATAAAATAGGGGTCATTGATCCGCACTTCAAAGAGATCTCAGAGCTTTCCGTGGGTGAAGTCGGCTTTGTCATCTCCGGAATTAAGGAGGTTCGAGAGGTTCATATTGGCGATACCTTGACCGACGCTGATTTGCCGACCGAAGAAGCGCTGCCAGGTTTTAAAGAAGCGAAGTCGATGGTCTTTTGCGGAATTTATCCAGTCGAGTCCCATCAATACGATAATTTACGGGCAGCACTTGAAAAATTGAAATTGAATGATGCCTCGTTTAGTTATGAACCTGAAACTTCTCTTGCGCTCGGGTTTGGTTTCCGCTGTGGTTTTCTCGGTCTGCTCCATATGGAAATTATCCAGGAACGGCTCGAAAGAGAATATAATTTGAAACTCATTTCGACCGCTCCCAGCGTTATCTATCAGGTGAAGAAGCTGGATGGATCAACGATTACCGTTGATAATCCAGCCAATCTTCCTCCTCTACAAGAAATTGAATCGATTGACGAACCTTATATTCGGGCGACGATTCATCTTCCACAAGAATTTTTGGGAGCAGTCATTCAACTTTGTGAAGCCAGGCGTGGAGTTCAGAAAAAAATTGAATATTTGACCACTGAATATGTTTTGGTGATTTATGAAATTCCTCTTTCCGAGATTGTGTTTGATTTTTATGATCGGTTGAAAAGTTTGTCGAAAGGTTTTGCCAGTTTTGATTACGAAGTGATTCATTTTCAATCCTCTGATCTGGTGAAGCTGAATATTTTGATCAATGAAGAACCGGTCGATGCTTTATCGATTATTGTTCATCGGGAAAAGTCTTATGTTCGTGGACGGGAATTAGTCGAAAAACTTCGCGAGTTGATTCCTCGTCAACAATATGAAGTGGCGATTCAGGCGGCGGTCGGGTCGAGAATTGTTGCCAGAGAAACGGTGAAACCTCTCCGAAAAAACGTGATCGCTAAATGTTACGGCGGAGATATTTCTAGAAAAAGAAAATTGCTAGAAAAACAGAAAGAGGGTAAAAAACGGATGAAGCAGGTAGGATCGGTTGAAATTCCTCAAGAGGCATTTTTGGCAGTCTTAAAAATTGATTAATAATTTAAGGTA
>CAZSRQ010000117.1:0-7491 GCA_964609335.1 uncultured Pseudomonadota bacterium | reverse complement strand
GAGCTCGGAGAGCGTGATGAGTTCAAGAGTGAAATCCAAGAGCTTGAAGAAAAAATAAAAAATCTGAAGATGAGTGCCGAGGCGAATAAAAAAGTCAAAAAAGAGCTCAAAAAACTGAAAATGATGTCGCCAATGTCAGCTGAGGCAACAGTCGTTCGAAACTATATCGACTGGATTATCTCGTTGCCTTGGGGTGAATTTAGCAAAGATATTCTTGAAATCAAAGAAGCAGAAAAAATTCTCGATGAAGACCATTATGGTTTGAAGAAGGCGAAAGAGAGAATCCTGGAATATTTGGCGGTACAAACACTGGTTGAAAAGATGAAAGGGCCAATCCTCTGTCTCGTCGGCCCTCCGGGAGTCGGTAAAACCTCACTGGCCCGTTCGATCGCCCGCGCGATGGGGAGAAAATTTGTCCGATGCTCACTCGGTGGAGTTCGGGATGAAGCAGAAATACGTGGGCATCGCCGAACCTATATTGGCGCATTACCTGGAAAAATTATCCAGTCGCTCAAAAAAGCTGGAACCAGTAATCCGGTTTTTCTTCTCGATGAAGTTGATAAAATGAGCACCGATTTTAGGGGAGATCCTTCTTCTGCGTTGCTTGAAGTTCTCGATCCTGAACAAAATACGACCTTTAATGATCACTATCTTGATCTGGATTACGATCTTTCCAAAGTAATGTTTATTACGACAGCAAATACGCTGCATTCGATTCCGCTTCCTTTGCAAGATCGAATGGAGATTCTTCGTATTCCTGGTTATACCGAAGAAGAAAAACTTCATATCGCACTCAAATATCTGATCAAAAAACAGAAAGAAGCGCATGGTTTAACCGATGCGAATATTGATATTTCCGATGCCGTTATCCGAATGATTATTCGTCGTTACACCAAAGAATCAGGGGTCAGAAATTTGGAGCGGGAAATTGCAACGGTCTGCCGAAAAGTTGCAAAAGAGATTGCTGAAAAAGGAAAAGATAAAAAGGTTCGTGTGACCGCTCAAGGGTTGTCTAAATTTCTCGGAATTCCAAAGTTTCATTACGGACTCGCTGAAGAAAAAGATGAAATCGGGATGGTCAATGGTCTTGCCTGGACTGAATATGGCGGAGAACTTCTCACCACCGAAGTCTCCATCATGCCAGGGAAAGGAAAACTGATCATCACCGGAAAATTGGGAGACGTGATGCAAGAGTCTGCCCAAGCGGCGATGAGTTATGTCAGAACCCGTTCAACCGGGTTTGGCTTAGAAAAAGATTTCTATCAACGAATTGATATTCATATCCATGTGCCGGAAGGGGCGATTCCCAAAGATGGCCCATCCGCCGGAATCACGATGGCGACGGCGATTGTCTCAGCACTTCTTCGCATCCCGTGTAAAAAAGAGGTGGCGATGACCGGTGAAATCACCTTGCGCGGAAAGGTTTTGCCGATCGGTGGGCTCAAAGAAAAAATTCTGGCGGCTCATCGCGGAAAATTGAAAACGATTATTATTCCGAAAGAAAACGAGAAAGATTTGAAAGATATTCCAAAGAATATTTTAAAAGATCTGAAAGTGATTTGTGTTGAATGGGTCGACGATGTTCTGAAAAATGCCTTGGCGATCGATGATCCCAAAAAACTTTTCAAGGCTGGCAAAAATTATGAAGAGATCTTGAATGATCTTCTTTATCATCCCACGGGAGATAAAAAAGCGTTGGAGGTTCCAAAGCCTCCGATCCCCACTGGATCAGGTTCTGCCGATATATTACCCCACTAGTCGATAAAATATCCTTGAGGAGATAATCATTGCGTGATTATCTCCTCGTTCTTAATTTCAAAAAATCATTCAAAGGTAGACTGGCAAGTCGAAGATACGGATTGGTCTGTTTTTGCTCATTCAAATGAGCGGTTGGAAGCGGGGCGTAATGATGTCCCGGGTAAATGGTTGTTGCATCCGGCATCTGCATGATTTTTTGTGTCAGAGTGTAATACATCTGTTCGGGATCTCCTCCCGGAAGATCACATCGGCCGCATCCATCGATAAACAAAGTATCTCCCGTGATTAATCCCTCTCCCGCTTTAAAGCACTGACTTCCCGGGGTATGCCCGGGAGTATGAACCGCTTCGATTTCAATCTTACCAATTTTTATTTTTTCTCCATGATTGATCGCGGTGAGAAAAGATTTTTGGGTTTTGACAAACTCGAGATCATTTTTATTTACATAAACAGGAACATTCACCCGTTCGAGCAGCTCTTCGATTCCATTGGTGTGATCATAATGATGATGGGTGAGAAGTCCTCCGACGATTTGGAGGTTTTCCTCATTCGCCCGTTTGAAAATGGTGTCGATTTCCCAGGCAGGATCGACGATCATGACCTGACGGCTTTCCGGATCTCCGATAAAATAGACGAAATTTTCCATCGGGCCGATTTCAAATTGCCGAACTAAGACGGAAGAATGATTCAACATCAGTCCATTTATCGTTATTTGACGAGAGATCTCAAGTCTTTACTGACGGGTTCGTTATTTGGATTAAATTTTTGCTTCAGATGATTGTCCCCCCTAGTACAACCGGGATTATCATCTCTTCTAAACTGGGGACCGGTTAGTAAATACTCTATTGACGATTCTTTCTGCTTCAGATTAATCCCTAGGGATATGTTTACTGGCATTGTTGAAGGGGTTGGAGAGGTCAAAAAAATCAGGGCCAAGGGGAAATCCTGGCAAATGGATATTCAAACTCCGTTTTCCGTTTCGAAAGAAAAAATCGGAAATTCGATTGCGATCAATGGATGCTGTTTGACCATCACCGAAAAGAAAAAAAATCTTTTCTCAGCCGATCTGTCGC
The DNA here is from genome assembly GCA_964609335.1 of uncultured Pseudomonadota bacterium. Classification (GTDB taxonomy): domain Bacteria; phylum UBA10199; class UBA10199; order JADFYH01; family JADFYH01; genus CAZSRQ01. Next base: position 4,660 of record CAZSRQ010000117.1, on the reverse strand, counting down.
CTGAAACGCTATCCTGCACCACTTTGCAAGATTTGAAGGTCGGCTCCAAAGTCAATCTGGAGCGGGCTTTAAGACTGTCAGATCCGGTCGGTGGACATTGGGTGCAGGGGCATATCGACGGAATTTCGCTCCTCCTCGATAAAAAGAAGATTGAATCTGAAACCGGTTCTTGGCTGATTTTAAAATTTAAAATTCCGAAAAATTTGAGAAAATATCTGATCAAAAAAGGATCGATTGCGATCGATGGAGTCAGTCTGACGATCAATGAAATTCAGGCGAGCTGGTTCACCGTCTGTCTGATTCCGCACACGCAGAAGAAAACCATTTTACAGGATAAAAAGGTTGGAGATTCGGTCAACATTGAAGTAGATTTGATGGCGAAATATCTCGAAAATTTTATCCAACGGGCAAAATAAATGATTGAAGATTTGGAACAACTCAAAAAAACAGTTCGATCCGTTGAAGCGGCGATCAACGATTTTCAGGAAGGAAAAATGATCATCCTCGTCGATGATGAAGATCGTGAAAATGAGGGGGATCTCGCGATGGCAGCCGAGAAGGTGACTCCGCAAGCGATCAACTTCATGGCAAAAGAGGGGAGAGGGCTGATCTGTCTCACGCTCACGGAAGAAAAGCTGGAAGCTCTCGATCTTCCGCTCATGGTTGAAACAAAAGACAATGATTCACCCTTTGGAACCGGTTTTACGATTTCGATCGATGCGCGGGAGGGGATTAGCACCGGCATTTCCGCCGCGGATCGTTCCCACACGATTCTGAAGGCGATCGATGATCAGGCAAAGCCTGAAGATCTTGTTCGCCCGGGTCATATTTTTCCGCTTCGTGCATTCAATGGCGGGGTTTTGGTTCGAACCGGTCAAACCGAGGGATCGGTTGATTTGGCGAGAATGGCAAACTTGAAACCGGCGGCGGTCATTTGTGAAATCATGAATGATGATGGAACGATGGCAAGAATGCCCGATCTCGAAGAGTTTGCGAAAAAACACAAACTGAATATCCTTTCGATTGCCGATCTGATCCGTTACCGGATGAGAAATGAATCGCTTGTCAAACGTGCTTCTGAAGCGAATTTGCCGACTGAATACGGAAATTTCAAAATCACTGTTTTTGATAACGAGATTGACTCACGTCATCATGTCGCTCTGGTGAAAGGGGAAATCAATCCCGACGATGAGGTTTTGGTGCGGGTTCATTCCGAATGCTTGACCGGGGATACCTTCGGATCATGGCGTTGCGATTGTGGCCCTCAGCTTCATCGGGCGATGCAGATGATTGAAGAAAAAGGGCAAGGGGTCATTCTCTATATCCGACAAGAAGGGCGTGGAATCGGTTTGATGAACAAGATCAAGGCTTATCACCTTCAACAGCAGGGGCTTGATACGGTTGAGGCGAATGAGAAGCTCGGATTCAAACCAGATTTAAGAGACTATGGAGTAGGAGCACAAATTCTGGTCAATTTAGGGCTCAAAAAAATTCGGCTTTTGACAAACAATCCGAAAAAAATTGTCGGCCTTGAGGGATACGGTCTTGAAATTGTCGAAAGAGTTCCAATTGAGATTGATCCGAATCAGTCGAATGAAGGTTATTTGAAAACGAAAAAAGAAAAAATGGGACATCTGCTCAGGAAAGTTTAAAAAATGGAAATTCAAAAATCCTCCAGCTTGAAATCCGATTTTTCTTTTACTGAAATCAAAGTCGCCATTGTCTGGAGCCGTTTTAACGAGTCCATCACCCGCTCTTTATTGCAGGGGGCGATCGACGCGTTTAAACAGGAAAATATTTCAGAAGAGTCGATTGAGATGATTGAAGTTCCGGGAGCGTTTGAAATTCCTCTGGCGGCAAAAGCGGTGGCTGAAGAGAAAAAGTGTGATGGAGTGGTCTGCTTGGGAACGGTGATTCGTGGCGATACCCCCCATTTTGATTATGTTTGTCTTGCTGTCACCCAGGGAATTCTTCAGGCAGAGCTCCAAACCAATGTTCCGATGGCATTTGGGATTTTGACGACGAATACTATCGAACAGGCCTTGGCGAGATCGGCTCCCGATGAAACCAATAAAGGTTTTGAGGCGGCGAAGGTTCTTTTAGAAATGATTACTTTAATGAGAAAGTTGAAGAAGCATGGGAAATCGACGTAAATCAAGAGAAGCAGCACTGCAAGCGCTTTACCAAATTGATCTTGCCAAGGCGGAGCCTGAAAAGGCGTTGGAGCAGTATTGGAAAAACAATATCGATACCGAAGAGATTCAAGAGTTTGCGAATTTGCTCGTTCAAGGGGTGACCAGCCATCTTTCCGAGCTGGATCAGCTGGTTGAAAAACATTCGACTCATTGGAAATTATCGAGAATGGCTTGTGTCGACCGCAATATTTTAAGAATGGCCGCTTATGAATTGATGTATTGTCGAGATATTCCGGCGAGCGTCAGTTTGAATGAAGCAATTGAGGTAGGAAAGAAATTCGGAACCGAAGATTCCAGTTCATTTATCAACGGAATTCTGGATAATCTGGCGAGAGAGATCAGGCCGAATCCGGAAGATTGAAATTTGCAATTTCGATGGTTTTTTTATGATCCATTTGAAAATCACCAATAACCCGGTTGATCAGATTGAGAGCGAGCTTGCACTTCTCACGACCTTTAATGACATTCGTCCGCTCAAAGGGAGTGCCGGTTTGGTCGATTGGCGATTGAACGGAAAGCTTTCCCAGCTGATCCTTGACTCAAGATTTTCCGGTCAAAAAGGGGAGGCACTTTTGATGCCTGCCCGGGGGAGAGTCGACTCGAAAGAGATTCTTGTTTTGGGGGTTGGAAACAAAAGAGCGATGAACGAAAACGAAATTTCCCCTTTTCTTCATTTCATGATCGAAAAAATTTTTCTCAAAAAAACAAAATCTTTTTCCCTCTCATTATCCGATCTCATTCCCGGAATGTTTGAATGGAGAAATGCGGTCAGGCTTTTTGTGTCGATGATTTCAGGATCCGAACACGATTTGGCCGTCACCCTGATAGAAGAATCGAGTTTTGTGGAAGATGCCAAAAGAAGAAACATGGATTTTGCCTATGATGTCGATGTCCATTACGAACTGATTCAGGGTTAGCAATATATTCCTACGTACCGGCCGACGGCCGTCCGCCGGTACTTTGATGAAAAATTCCAATGCTACAAACCATTATCTCCGCAAACAAACTGGTAAAACGTTTTGGAAACTTCACCGCGGTTGACCAGATCGATTTCGAGATCGAGCAGGGGGAATGCTTCGGATTTCTCGGTCCCAACGGGGCCGGCAAAAGCTCGACGATGCGGATGATCTACTGCTTTTCACCGATCACCCTCGGAAGTTTGACTGTTTTGGGAGATAACGTTGAAAAGTTTTCAACCCGAATCAAAAAACAGATCGGAGTGGTTCCGCAAGACAACAATCTTGATCCTGATCTGTCGGTGTTTGAAAATCTGATGGTTTATGCGAATTATTTCAGCATTCCAAAATCAGAGAGCTTGAACCGGGTGAAAGAGCTTTTACATTTTTTGCAGCTCGAAGAAAAAAAAGATGAAAAAATCATGGCACTTTCCGGAGGAATGAAGCGTCGACTGGTCATCGCGAGAGCGTTGATCAACCAGCCGAAGGTTTTGGTTCTCGATGAACCGACCACCGGGCTTGATCCACAGGTTCGGCATCTCATCTGGGAAAAATTGAGAATGCTGAAAAAAAATGGAGTTACGATGGTTTTGACGACGCATTATATGGATGAAGCAGCACAGTTATGCGATCGACTAGTCATCATGAATGAGGGAAAGATCTTGGCTCGTGGAAATCCGTCCAAATTAATCGAAGAGTATGTCGGAAAAGAGGTTTATGAAATTCGTGCGACCAAAGAGATTTTAAATTCTTTGAAAGAATTTTCAAGAAACAGAAAAATTCATACAGAAGATATTGGGGATACACTCTATATTTTTATCCGCGACTCTTTGGAGGTGAATGAAGAGTTTCTTTCAATCGTGCGAGCACTTGATTTTCGTCATCGAATGGCATCGTTGGAAGATGTCTTTTTGAGGGTGGCTGGGAGAGAGTTGAAGGATTAATTAATAGGAAGTCAGAAGTCACGAGACAGAAATCAGAATAAAAAAAAATATTCTTCTGACTTCTGTATTCTGACTTCTATATTCTGTTCTCCTATGTTCAAAGTCTGGTATCGAAATTTTATCGTTTGGACCCATTACAAGGGAACCTCCCTGATTATTAATCTGGGAGAACCGTTTCTCTATCTTTTCGCCTTCGGCTATGGACTGGGCCGATATGTCACCTCCTTTAATGGCTTGAGCTATATTCAATTCATCGCGCCTGCTTTGGTCGTTGCTTCCACGATGAACAGTGCCTCGTTTGAAACCACTTTTTCTTCTTATACCCGAATGGAAGTCCAAAAAACCTTTGATGCGATTGTCGTTACCCCCTTAAGTCTTCGGCAAGTAGTGCTGGGAGAGATTTTGTGGGCGACGACCAAAGGTTGTTTTACCGCAGTGATTATGATGATTGTTTTTTTATTCGCAGGATTGATTTCTCATCCTTTTGCCGTTTTTGTTTTGATTCTCTGTTTGGTTGAAGGAATTCTCTTTTCAGCTCTCGGGATGTTGATGACCTCGATTGCGA
>CAZSRQ010000116.1:0-7495 GCA_964609335.1 uncultured Pseudomonadota bacterium | reverse complement strand
AAAATCCAAAGATTCACGATTAAAATGGGTTTTAGCGAAAGGAGGACATCTCCCGGGAGATTCTGTTGATCTATTGATCGGGAGGAACCAAGTTGTTCATTACAGACAAAGGAAGATTCAATCAAAAGAGGTTCATGGAACCGGCTGCATGCTTGCCTCCGCGATTGCAGGAAACTTATTCAAAGGGATTTCTCTTGAAAAATCGATTCATCAGGCAAAAAAAATGGTGGGTAAAAAAATTCAAAAATCAGTAATCGACTCACTCTCAATCTCCCATTGAATCAAATCATGATAACTCTCAAGGATCTGCTGGGTGATCGAGTTCGGATTCATCGGAAATGAATGATTCCCAATCTTTGAAACCGGCATCACCTCTTTGAGAGAAGAGGTAATAAAAACTTCATCCGCCTCAAACAAATTTTGCAGAGATAAAATTTTCTCTTCGATTTCAAGTTCATCCTGTTTCGCTATTTTAAAAATCTTCGCTCTCGTTACTCCAGACATCAACCCTTCGCTTAAAGGAGGAGTCATAATTTTTTTATTTTTAACCATAAAGAGATTACTACTCGCCCCTTCTGTGACATGCCCCTCTTGATTCAGCAGAATCCCTTCGTAAGCGTGATTCGCTTTCGCCTCTCGTCTCGCCAAAATTCTGCTTAAATAATGAGTGGATTTGATTTGAGAGAGAATCCCTTTTTCAGCGATGATATTTTTTACAATATGACAGGAAATCCCCTTTTTATAATATTCAGCGGGAAATGGCTGAAAGGGATGACAGGCGATGAGAAGATTGATTCGCTTCGGCGCGGTTTCATAATCGCCGAGGGATTCTCCCTGGGGAGTTAAATAAATTCGAATCACTGCATTCGAGAGCTGGTTCAGATGGAGGGTTTCGTCAACCAGCGCCTTCAATTTTACCAACGATACCGGAATTTTAAGATTCAAAACTTTTGCACCCGATTCAAACCGTTTGAAATGTTCTGAAAGAAATAACACATGCCCTTGATACGCCCGAAGCGTTTCAAAAAGCCCTTCGCCGGTCAGAAAGGATCGATCGGTAATCGGAACTTCTGCCCGATCTTCATCAAAATAAACTCCGTTGAGATAAATTTTTGGTTTCATAACAATCGCCTGATTTGTCGTCAATTCACCGTAAGGGCGACCCAACAGGTCGCCCCTACAATGATTATCTAAACAACTCCAAAAACATTTTTGCCTTCGCCAAGGTCTCTTCATATTCTGCGAGAGGATCACTTTCAGCGACAATCCCCCCACCTGCTCCAAACTGAATCTTCCCATTCGTTATCTCAAAAGTTCGAATCGGAATGTTAAACGAGGCAAGTGAAGAATAATCAAAAAAACCGATCGCTCCGGTATACACCCCTCGCGGATTCGGTTCAAGTTCTTGAATAATTTCCATCCCCCTTTTTTTGGGGGCTCCGGTAATCGATCCGCCGGGAAAAAGGGCACGAAGCGCATCGGCTGGATGAATCTCGCTCCTTAAAGTTCCCTGCACCGTTGCCACGAGATGATGAACATAATTCAAGCTTTCGACCTGCTTTAGCTGGGGAACTTCTATCGATCCCTTCTCACAAACTTTTCCAAGATCATTTCTCTCTAGGTCGACAATCATTAAAAGTTCCGATTGATCTTTCTCTGAACTTTTTAATTCTTCAATCACTTTTTCATCTTCTTCGTCGAAAACTCTTTTTCGGGTTCCCTTGATCGGTCGTGTAATAATTTTTCGATCGCGAATCGACAAAAATTCTTCGGGAGAAAAAGAAAGAATCTGTTTTTCTCCAAGATCGAGAAAGGCGGCATAGGAAGCTGGATACTTTTCTGAAAGCTCACAAAAAAGTGAAGAGGGATTTATCTTTTCAGAAATTTGGGCAGACCACTGTTGGGAAAGATTGACCTGATAACAATCTCCGGCATGAATATAATTTAATATTTTTTGAACCGCCTTCAAATATTCTTCTTTTGTAAAATTGGACAAAGCTGGAAAAAAGTGGGTGATTAGGGGTTCGAAGTTTGGGGTTTTTACTTTTGTGCTCCCAACCCCCAACTCCCAACCCCTGACTCTCTTCTCCGCTCTACTCTTATCCGAAATTGTCTCCTGATCCAACCCCCACGAAGAAATAAATGCTTCCTGTTTTTGATGATCAAAAATAAAAACCGGATCATACAATCCCCACCATCCCAGAAGCGTATTGGAATTCAAATCTCGTTTTGGAAAAGCGGTATCGGCAAATGCCCCCATTTCATAGTTCAGAAAGCCGACCCATCCAGAACTGAAAAAAGAAGAAGCTTTGATCGCGGGGAATGGAATCATCAGGCGAAGTTGCTCGAATGGATTTTGATGAACGACCGTTTTTTCATCGTGAGAATATCTTTCCAGCCGATCCGGATAGAAATACCACTCCACCAAAGGATTTGCGCCGACATAGGAGTATCTTTGATGATTTCCCGAATAAAGACAAAACGGTTTCTTTTCGTTTTGCAGCTCTTTTAAAAAAGGGAGCGGCCCGTTTTTCCACGAAATAGATTGAATTTGCGGTTGTTTCATTTTAGTCGTTTACAAAATGCTAAAAACTTTCTTCCACCGAAATAGCCCCTACGTCAAAATTGCCTACATAGGTGGTTTGATTTTAACTTTTATTTTTCTCTATCAAAAAAGAGTCGAAACTTTTTCAACCTTTCAAACCGCCGCTTTCTTTCTGTTTTTACTTCAACTCCTTTTCGCTCAAACTTTGGTCATTTATCCCTGGTATCCCAAAGAGGCGAAAGGGCCGGGAATTCGCTTGCAGTTTCAGAAAGCGATGGTTCCAGCTTCTTACTGTTGGCTCATCATGCTGATTTTATTTTTTCTGAAAATTTATACTTTCCCACTTCTGTTTTTTAATTTTCTTATGATTCCGATTAGCGTTGTCGCCTGTATTCTGATTTACTTTCATCGCCTCGATCCAGATCCCTCTTCCCCTAATGAATTGAGTGGTGGATATCAACACCCCTCAAACTCTTCCGAGATTCGTTGAATCACAGAACGGGAAAAAAGAATCGACAAATGCCCCACCCCTGAAACCGAAAAGTTTTTAATGGGTAAATGATCCAGCGTTTCCATTTTTGCCGATTCAACCGGAAATATCAGTTGATCCATTAAAGTATAAATCGCCAAATAACTGCTTCCAGCGGGAGGATTCGGTTTACCCAGCTTTCGAATAAATTCGCTTTGATAGGTAATCTGTTGAATCGCCTTCCCCACCCCCAAACGGCTCATTTTTCCCCCTTGATGAGGAGAGGCGAGTGTCACGAGATGGCAAATTTTGTTTTTACCATCCGATTTTTCAATCCAGTAGCGGGAAATCAATCCTCCCAAACTATGGGCGATGATATTGATTTTGGTTTTATTTTCTTCTTGGAGGATTTGAGCCACTTTTTCAGAAAGAAGTTCACTCACCTCTTCAATACTTTTCCAGGGAGAATATTCAAAAGTGTAAATGGAGCTACATCCCAACTTTTTTAAAAAATGAACAAACATCAGCCAACTATTCGAATTCATCTGATACCCATGAATCAAAAGGATCGGGAGACGATGAGTTGGAGCGCGTTTCACAGAAGATGGAAAAATTTTCTTGAAAAGTCGAACCCAGGGAAAAACAAACAAGAGTAAAATCGAGAGCAAAAAATCGAGTAGAAATGCCTTGAGAAAATCGAAAATCAGATTCTTCTGTTTTGAGAAATAGAAAGCGGCTCCAAAAGAAAAAAATAAAAACAGAAATAATCCAAAAATAATGATTCCTATGATTTTTAAAAAAATGGTAAAAGCAATCATTACTGAAAAGAACAATTCTTTTAATAATAAATCAAGTCACTTAATGGTTTTATGCTGAATGAAACCGCCCAAAAAGAGCTTCTTTCAATCGCCCGAAAAACCTTGGAAAATTTTCTTCGGGGAGACAATACCACCTCGATTCAAACCTCCCTTCCTGATCTTCAACAAAAAACAGGGGCTTTTGTGACACTTCATGATCACGGCGAACTCCGCGGTTGTATCGGACATCTTGTTTCAAACATCCCCTTATTTGAAACGGTCAAAGAAGTAGCGATTGCCGCGGCGACCCAAGATTACCGTTTCCTTCCTCTCTCCTCGAAAGAGTTGGAGGAGGTTCACATTGAGATTTCGGTTTTAACCCCTTTTCAAGAGATCAAAAATATTAATGAAATTGAGGTCGGAAAACATGGCCTGCTCATCACGCAAAATCAACATCGCGGATTGCTACTCCCACAAGTCGCCACAGAATATGCTTGGAATCGCGAAGAGTTTTTGGCTCACACCTGTTTAAAAGCTGGATTACCGGAGGATGCATGGAAAGAAAAAGATTGTAAGCTTGAGATTTTTTCAGCCCAGGTTTTTGGGGAGTGACTTCCCACTTGCCTTAAAAATCAGATAACGATAGGAGAACTTTTTTACATTTATCCCTTGATTCAGTAAAAGTTGTCATTCCTGCAAAAGCAGGAATCCACTTGACTCAGGGGGATTCCTGCCGCAGCAAGGAATGACAGAATAACCAAAAAATCATTAAATAGGAAAACATCATGGAATTTAAAACCTCCCAAGAATTACTTTTAGGAATCAAAGAGATTCTTCGTGTCAAAGATGATCGTGTAGAAATTTTAAATTCACAATTCTTGAAAGATAAACTGATCGATTCACTCCTCTTCACCGCGATTTTTGCTGAAGACGCGCAACTCAAAGAAGCGGCCCGATGGCTAATTCGCGCCTCTGCCGCCGCACTCGATATTCACCTCAGCTCGATTCAACCGCTCTACGAAGCGATGGGAAGCAAAAAAGCAACCGGCTTTACCACCCCGGCGATCAATATTCGTGGAATGACCTTTGAGGTCGCAAGATCGATCCTCCGAGCCGCTCATAAAACAAATTCATTTCCAGTTGTGTTCGAAATTGCCCGTTCTGAAATTGGCTATACCTTTCAAAAACCGGCTGAGTACGCAGCTGCCATTACCGCTGCAGCGATTAAAGAAGGATATCAAGGCCCACTCTATGTTCAAGGGGATCATTTTCAGGTCAATGCAAAAAAATATAATTCCGCCGATCGCGACAAAGAACTCAAAGCGATTTACGATCTGATCGATGAGGCAATTGCAGCAGGATTTTATAACATCGATATCGACACCTCCACCTTGGTAGATCTCTCTCATCCGACTATCCCTGAACAGCAAAGAGCCAATTTTGAGCGTTGCGCCGAATACACCAAATATATTCGCGAAAAACAGCCGGCAAATGTCATGATTTCGGTCGGTGGAGAAATCGGAGAGGTTGGTCACAAAAATTCAACCGTCGAAGAGCTGCAAGCCTTTATGGATGGCTATCAGCAAACTCTTTCGAAGATTGCGCCTAACGCCATCGGCATTTCAAAGATGAGCGTACAAACTGGAACGAGCCATGGCGGAATTCCTCTTCCGGATGGATCGGTCGCAAAAGTAAAACTCGATTTCGAAACCCTCGAAAATATTTCGAAAGTCGCTCGTGACCAATATCATCTCAGCGGCGCGGTTCAACATGGCGCTTCGACGTTGCCCGATGAACTGTTCGACCGTTTTCCAAAAGTTGCCGCTTCTGAAATTCATTTGGCAACCGGTTTTCAGAATATGATTTATGATCACGCTTCTTTCCCCAAAGAATTGAAGGAAAAAATCTACCACTGGCTAAAAGCCAATTGTGCCGATGAGAAAAAAGAGACTGAAACCGAAGAACAGTTTCTCTATAAAACCCGCAAAAAAGGTTTTGGCCCCTTCAAACGGGAATTTTGTTCGCTCCCAGACGGAGTAAAATCGGCGATTGGAGATACACTCGAATCCAAATTCGTTTTTCTTTTTGAGAAATTGGGAGTTGCCGGAAAAAGGAAAGAGAATTTGAAATGGGTAAAGTCGGATAAGATTTCGATCAAAACTCCTGAAATATTACTTTAATCATTCATCATCGTTATTAGGAAACTTCTCAGGCCAACGTCTTGCTCCATGAATCACCGCTAGGATATCAACACCATGATCCGTAAGACAATAAGCGATGAGATAAGGAGTTCCCGTAATAACCAACTCTCTGGTTCCGATGACTTTTCCCATACGCCCAATCTGAGGTTGCATGGCAAGTTGCTCGACCGCCTCACGGATTCTTAAAACCATTTTTTTTGCTGCAGATACTTTATCTTGAGCAATATAGGTTGCAAGGCTTTCCAAATCAGAGAGAGCCAATTCTGTCCAATTAATCGGATTCATTTTCCCACTTTTTAAAGAATGATTCTACTTTAGATTCCGAGGCGTATTGACCTTTTTGAGACTGTTTTAACCCTTTTTTGATGTGATTCATTTGCCATTGATGAAGATCAAGATAATGAGCAACCGCCTCATTCAATACATAGCTACGATCTCGATCGATTGATTCAGCAATTTGATCGAGAGCTTTTTTATTTTTTTCGTCAATGACAAAGGAAAGTGTGGTTTTTGACATTTTACACCTCTGTTTTAAATAAAATAACACTGAATATTACTGAATATTATATGATATTACCGATTCGTACAAGGCTCAAAATTATTTCCCCTATCTTTCAAAGATGAATGTTCATCCCTTTGAAATTATTTACAAAAATTAAAGACATTTCCTCTCCTATTCCTATAAAATCAATGGGTGAATTATTCTCTTCCACGCATTCTCGTGACCGGCGCAACCGGATACATCGGCGGCAGACTAGTCCCTCGTCTCATCGAGAAAGGATATTTCGTCCGTTGCCTCGCCCGCAATCCTGAAAATTTAAAAGGTCGAAATTGGAAAAACTTCGAAGTGGTCAAAGGAGATGTTTTTTCCGAAGAATCGCTCAAAAAAGCGATGAAGAATATCGACATCACTTATTACCTGATTCACTCGATGCAAGCGGGAGAAAAATATTTTGAAGAGCACGATCGGCAGGCAGCAATCAATTTTGGAAAAGTGGCGAAAGAGGCGGGTGTTCAACGAATTATCTATCTTGGAGGACTCGGCTCGAAAGAATCAAACCTTTCCCCTCATCTGCAAAGCCGCCATGAAGTGGGATATCGGCTTCGCTCATCGGGAGTTGCTGTCACCGAATTCAGGGCTGCCATTATCATCGGTTCGGGAAGCATCTCTTTCGAGATGATTCGTTACCTCTCCGAACGTTTGCCGATTATCATCGCTCCCCGATGGGCAAAAAGCCTCTGTCAGCCGATCGCGATTCGTGATGTTCTCTCCTACCTGATTTCAAGTATCGAAGAAAAACAGAGTGCCGGAAAAATTCTGGAAATAGGAGGATCCGATGTTCTGACTTACGGCGAAATGATGCTCGGATATGCAAAAGTCCGCGGATTAAAGCGTTACCTGATTCGGGTGCCGGTTTTGACTCCACGTCTTTCCTCTTATTGGATCGATTTTGTCACGCCGATTCCTGCTTCGATTTCTCAT